>SDWN01000523.1 GCA_004195305.1 Neptunomonas sp.
AATCTGGCCGAAATGAGCATTTCGCAGTAGGTTGGCCTATTCTCGGACAGCCTCCTAGGAGGCTGAGTATCGTAGCTCCGGTAGACGTTACCGCCGGCGCACCCAGCGGGCGCCGTATTACATTGCCGCTTGCGATCAAGGCTGCCGCTATGCCCCTGCAGTCATTACCATAGCGGCCACCCGGTCGGTCACCGCAGCGGCAATATAGGCCTCGGAGCCGCTCAGGATGGTTTTCCACATCCTGTCGTCGGCCTCCTGGAGGGAGTGGTTATACTCTTCATATAGCTCCCCATTACCGTGCCGTCAGCCCCAGCAAACAAATAACCCTCAGTGACAAACAACATACATCAGCCCGATTTGAAACCGGCATGTCCGATAATTATAGCTGGGCATTGCAAAACCCAGGGCGGTACATCGCCAAACCGATAAACCTCGGCTATATCTCGTTGTTACTACTGAGCCCACCAGGCAGCGGCAGCTACCGCAGCCAGCCCCTGCCAAGAAATACACAGAGAAAATACCGACACTGTGCTGCCGGTGGCT
This sequence comes from Neptunomonas sp., assembly GCA_004195305.1. GTDB lineage: Bacteria > Pseudomonadota > Gammaproteobacteria > Pseudomonadales > Balneatricaceae > Motiliproteus. Next base: position 544 of record SDWN01000523.1, read on the forward strand.
AAGCGTCCACAAGCTGTCTGAAGCGACCGATGCGCGGTAGTACGGCGTTGGTTGCTCAACCCTGGCAAGCCCTTGGCGCTGCAACATTCGTCCACAACGGCTACTTTTTTGATCAACCATAAGGTTAACGTCAGCGACAAAAAAGGCCCAACCTCATTCGAGATCGGGCCCTTGCGGATGCATGGTGCGGATCGCTAAAGATATCCCCTCGTTGGTGATGAGACCGAGGGCCAGCCCGCCTTAGGCTGGGTTGAAAGGCAATAACGGCGGAGTCTGGCTAGCCCGCCATTCAAATGTCGGTTATTACGGTCTTTACGACTCAACGTGGGCTTGGTCCCAATTGCTCCGGAACCGTTGGGCCCAGTAGGACATCGCTTGTTCGACATCTTCGATGCGTTTTTCACCCTTGGCAACATCACATTTTTCCGAAGATCGCTGGTCGGTCATGGACATCAGGCGATCACCCGTGAGCGAGTCGAAGACTTCGACCTCCAGGGAGGTCCGATAGATGATCGCCTCCTCTCCTTGGACTTTGTTGGTAGCGCCTTTTCCCGCCTCTACCAACAACGCGATTGGAATGTAGCCAAACACCGAGCGCTCTGGGTACATGCGCTCGACGCCGGTGATCGCGGAGCGTACGACGATAACGTCGGGGCCCGCTTGATTAACGAACTGAACATCCGGTTCAAACGCTTCTTTTACTTTGCTGACGAAAGTGTCGGTGACGAACTTTATCTCGTCAGCATCAACGTCCTGGTATGCAGAACCTTAGCCGTGCCAGACTTCAGGAGGCAGTATCATGACCTTGTTGTACTTGGCCAGGGACTCAAGCTTGGTGGTGCCCGGGTGCAGCTTCACCTTGGCGTCGTCGCTCCATTGCCGTTCCTCAAAACCGCTGTAATCACCCAGGAACCCTTGTGATTTTACCGGGGTGCTGGCATTGCAGCCAGCCAGGGCCAACAAGGCCAAACCGAGGCCGATAGTCGAAAATGTACGTTGCATAGCGTTATCCTATTTGAGCCAGGCCTTTGGGCCGGAGCTTTGAAAACTCTTCGTCAGTGGGCAACGCGAACAAACACCCTATGAGTTTCGCTTGAGTGCCCGTTGTGTTTGAAAGGTCCACTATAATTCCCTGGGTTTCGAGTTTCGAATGGTCTTGGTTTATAACGTCTATAAATTCGGGTTATAGAGGTATAGAGCGCGGCAATCTTTCCGCTCTTTTCCTTGACGATGAGCCCATTGATAGCGCGTATTTAAAGGTCGACGCTTCCTCTTCAATTTAAGATTGCCCGCTCAGACTTACTATTTACCTGGCGGACAAACAGGTTGCCCTAAACTATTTATCCGTCGCCCCCTAAAACCTGGCGCAATTGCGCGAAACTGCTGGATTTTACGGGGCTTGCATTGGCCATTCGGCCAATGGCGAGCTAAGTGTCACTGATGGTCCCTACGACGGAACCGCCGCTGTTTCAGTATACAAACCCCATTCCAGCACCTACGGTCACCGCTCCTCTACGTGGGCTTGGTTTGGGTCAAAAGCCACCCTATTAATGGAACGGAAACAGATAGTTCATCCAGCTTGTCATTCGTACTAAAACCTTCCGCATCACGGCCACATGAGAAAAGTGCTCGGTATAGATCGCTGCCTGGCCGTAAGCCCCCCCTGGTATCAGATATTGATCGAGCCGAGGATCTGTAATTCGGAGCCGCACCGGAACTCTGCCGGCAGTCTGCGCGGTCGTCTGATCGATCAGTGTGCCATTAGGTTGAACCTGTCCTTCAGCGAGTGTTGGCAGCACGTCCTCGACAACAGCAGTGAAGACCTCGCCAGGAACGCCATCAAACAATACCTCCGCATCCGCTCCTTTAACTAAACGCTGGGTGCTGTTTTGGCGAAACCAACCGACAAAGTATTGGCGCTCCGTGGGTACAAAAATACCGGCTGGGCGAAAAGGCAGGTTCACCGCCCGAGCTCCAGGGCGTAGCGAAAACTGCGCGACGTACCCGTCTGCGGGAGCACGGTAGACGGTGTTGTCGAGATCATACTCAGCAACCTGCATTTGTGCTTTCAGATCATCGACGGCCGCCTGAGTCTGATCAACGTCTCGCTGTCGGCCTACTCTCTTTCGCACCAGCTCCTGAGCGCGGTTAAGGTCATCCTTGGCTGCAACCAAACGGGCCTTAAGGGCTTTGACTTGATTGAGAAATGGGTCCGGATCAATGCGGAAGATCACATCATCCTTTTTCAGGTGTTGGTGCGACTTGACGTTAACCTCGATAACCTTCCCCTTCACCTCGGGCACGATAGGAATCGTGACAAAATACTGGCGACTCATCTCTGAGAACGGATGGTTATAGTTCATAACGAAGATCAGGGTTCCAATCAGCACAATCCCACCTAAAACAGCGGTCGGCACCGTCCATTTCGTTAAAGGGATGCGGAAAACCTTAAAAATAGCGATGCAGAAGGCGGCATAGGTCAGTATCAGTAGCAAATCCATGGTTAATTATCCTCCTGCGTGATATTGCTCGCCTTGTCGCAACAAAGCGTGGTCGATCCACCCAGGACGGATGAATCCATCCTCAACTTCAATGCGTGGATCTCCTCTCGAAGTGAATCTATTTCGCGCTGTTCCGTATTCGTAGGTTGATTAAAACCCCAGCCACGATCCTTACGGTAGAGCGTGGCCCAGATCCACAGGAAGGGCCAGATAACGTGCAGGGTAAAAAGGCTTACCCAGCCGGCTACATGAATCGCATCCTGATGGGGGTGGTCACGATGAACAGCGATTTCGTAAGG
>SDWN01000762.1 GCA_004195305.1 Neptunomonas sp.
CATGACGGGCGGTAGCCACATCGGTGATGCGTGCCGCATGGAAGGTCGGCATGCCGGTGGCCTTACGCACTTCTCCGGCAAAATCCAGGTGTGGGGCGCTGCGCATCCCCTGCACCGGAATCACATCCGTCAGCCCCGCATCGGTATCGATATGGCCGCGAATAACATTGAGAAAATCGACCTGACCGGTATCACGCAAGATTTTTGAAATTTCGATACCTTCCGTTGGCGAGATGCCGCCCTTGAGTGCCTCATCGGCGGTGTAACGAACACCGACGATAAACTCAGAGCCGACACGCTTGCGAATCGCCTGCAACACATCGGTAGTAAAGCGCAGTCGATTTTCCAGCGAGCCCCCGTAGGGCCCCTCCAGCGTGTTGGTGAGCGGAGACCAGAACTGATCCATCAAATGCCCATAGGCCTGCAGTTCAATGCCGTCGAGACCTGCGGCCTGCATCCGCTCGGCGGCATCGGCATAGTCCACAATGATGCGATCGATATCCCAGCCTTCCATCTGCTTCGGAAAGGCGCGATGGGAGGCTTCACGACGATGGGAAGGCGAGACCACGGGCAACCAGTCACCCTTACTCCAGCCGGTACGTCGACCGAGATGGGTGAGCTGAATCATCACCGCACAATCATGTTCATGGCAGGCATCAGCGACCCGTTTCATCCACGGGACCACTTCATCCTTATACGCCAGAATATTATTGAAAACAGGCGGGCTGTCCCTGGAAACCGCCGCAGAACCCGCCGTCATGGTCAGGGCCACGCCCGCTTTGGCGCGCACTTCATGATAAGCGCGATAGCGGTCTTTGGGCATGCCATCTTCAGGATAGGCGGGCTCATGACTGGTGGTCATGATGCGGTTTTTTAGCGTCAGGTGCTTCAATTTATAGGGTTGCAACAACGGATCGTTAGACATAGCGGCCTCTGTCAATCTGGGCTGGAATCTGGGCTGGAATCAGTACGTGAATCAGTACCAGGCATCTGGCATAGATGATTTACGCTGCACGATAAAGTCCTTCAGCGCCGCGTCAATAGACGCGTCTAGCGGCGGTGCCTGGTAGTCTGCCAGCACCTTTTTCCATTGCTGGTTAGCACGCACCATCGCATCTTTCTCGCCCTGTTCGGACCAGGTCTCGAACGACTGATCATCATTGAGGCCACTGTCCCAATAGGCGGTTTCATAATGCGCCATGGTATGCGGCGTACCGAACAGATGTTGACCCGGCCCACCCACACGCAAGGCGTCAATACCAAGCGTGTCTTCGTTGACCTCGAAGCCTTTGAGATAGGTGTGAAGCGCGCCGCACAGGTCGGTATCCATCATGAATTTCTCATAAGACATCGACAGCAAGCCATCAAGAAAACCCGCAGAGTGGAGAATAAAATTCCCGCCGCACTGGATCGCGGACATCATCGACATCACCCCCTGAGCCATGGCCTGAGCATCGGGCCTCTTAGAGGTGGAAAAGTTACCGGCACAGCGCAATGGCAGCTTAAGGCGACGTGCCATCTGCCCCATCACAAGACTGCCAAGAGCCGGTTCAGGGGTCCCGAATGTGGGACTGCCACTGCGCATCGACATGGACGAGATGAAGGAGCCCATCACCGTTGGCGCGCCCGGTCGAACCAGCTGAGTCAGTGCGCAGCCAACGGTGGTCTCGGCCAGATTCTGGGCGATAGCCCCCGGCAGAGTAACCGGACAAACCGCGCCCCCCATCAGGAAAGGCAAGTGAATCGAGCCCTGGCCCGCCGCGGCATAGGTGCGGATGCCCTGGGTGCTAACCCCGTCCCAGACCAGCGGCGAGGTGGAGTTGAAATTACCCATAATGACGCAGTTATTTTCAACAAAATCGGCGCCAAACAGGATACGGCACATTTCGATACTGTCGGCCGCCCGTTCCGGCGCCGTGATAGAACCGAGAAAGGGACGATCCGAATAGCGGATGTGGGCGTAAAGCATATCCAGGTGGCGCTTATTCACCGCCACATCGGTCGGCTCACAGACCGTGCCGCCGGAATGGTGCAGCCAAGGGCTGGACTGAGCGAGTTTTACAAAATTCTCAAAGTCCGCAATCGTGCCATAGCGGCGCCCTTGGTCCATGTCCATCACAAAAGGTGAACCATAGGACGGGGCAAACACCATCGCTTTGCCACCGATATCGACCGAATTCGCCGGATTGCGGGCGTGCTGTGTAAAACGCTCCGGGGCGGTCTTGAGAATATCCCGGATCATTCCCGGTTCGAACTTAATATTCCATGAAGAACCAGACACCGACGTTACCTGGCCGCCAGCGTTACGAAACAACTCCACGGTTTCGGGGTCTTCCCGAAACTCGATACCGATCTCAGCGAGGATGGTGTCAGCAGCCTGCTCGATCTTGTCCAGGCTGTCCTCGCTCAGCAGGTCGTAGGTTGGAATATTGCGGCTAATGTAGGGAACTTCAAGGTGTTTATTCGGCTGCGCTCTAGCGCCGCGAGACGCACGCCCGGATGCGCGCCCCCGTCTTTTAAGGGTAGGTTTATCTGACAGTGTTACGGGACGATCCAGAAGCTGTGTCATGAGCGTTAAGCCTTCGTTTTATTGTTGTAATAGGGTCGACATTAGCAAATTCGACATAGGTGTCAACCCTATAGACACAAGTGTCTTGTTTGCTAGGTCAGCACCCGCATAGAAACACTTCAAATCATTCATCAATAAACTCTGTAAAATGGTGGAAAGCACAGGCTTTAAACCTCTCTGCAGACTCATTTGTGAATTAGAAAACACGGCGGTAAAGTTAAAAAAGATGAAAAAAGTTGTCGCGGCAAAACAGAACGGCTGGCGAGGATCGGTAGACCTCTGGCTTGATGAGGCCTACAAGATGCTGGTCGAATCCGGTGTTGAGTCGGTGAAGGTCATGCCTCTGGCCAAAGCGCTGAACATGTCGCGAACCAGCTTTTACGGGCACTTCGAAGACCGCGAGGCGCTGCTCGATGCACTGATTCGACGCTGGGAGAAGCAGAACACAGGCAATCTGATCGCACAGACCGAGGTCTATGCGGAAACCATCACTGAGGCCGTGTTAAACCTGTTCGACTGCTGGCTGAACCCTGCGCTCTTTGATGCACGAATGGACTTTGCGATTCGCAACTGGGCGCAACAGTCACCCGAACTGAAAAAGCGCTTGGAGCAGACAGATCAGGAAAGAATCACGGCTATCCGTGGCATGTTTTCGCGCTTCGGCTTTGATGAGGAACAGGCCGACACCCGTGCCCACACGGTCTATTACACCCAAGTCGGGTATATCTCGATGATGGTGGATGAGCCGGTCTCGGACCGTCT
>SDWN01000041.1 GCA_004195305.1 Neptunomonas sp.
AGATGTGTATAAGAGACAGCTGACATCTCGTCTAGCGCATCATCGTGCTGCCATGAATGATAGATGTTCAGTGCTCTACGATATTTTTTTGCGATACGCTTTTTTACGTAATCAAAGCGATCATCGAGCTTTCCCTCTTTACAATCGAGCAAGAAATCACGGCACTCTTTACAGGCCGGGATGATCATACACGTCAGCTCATCCATGCCCATGCTGTAAAAGAGGAAGTGCTTTATAGGGGGGCTATGATCTTGACGATCGGCTTCACACCCACAGTAGTAACAACAGCCGAAATCCTTAGAGTCAGCCGCGTGGATGGGAGAGTACTCGTCCTTAATTTCTGAATTTTCCATACACCCACTCACATCAATACGGATCGACCTATAGGTGGCCTACTATCGCTCTGAGCAGATGATGGGTAGTGGCCAAGTACGTGACCGAAACAGACTTAAGGTCGTTTTATTTTTTCCACTGCACGGCTGCCTAGAGCGGTAGGCACAGAGCGGGCACAATGTGGGCACTGAAGAATTTCCGACATCCCAGAACGACAAAACCCAAATCAAGCAAGTGCTTGATTTGGGTTCTATTTACATTGGTAGCGGGGGCAAGATTCGAACTTACGACCTTCGGGTTATGAGCCCGACGAGCTACCAGACTGCTCCACCCCGCATCAACGTGGGGCGTATATTAAAGAGGTATCTCTCGGCGGTCAAGTACTTAGTACGTTAATACCATTTGGGCCTGACCCGAATGCTATTAACGTAAGCCGCTACAGCAGGGTCTCTACTCCGGTGGGGAGTCTGTCTCATAATCGGTCGTGGAGCCGTCATCAGCCGAAAGGGTTTGACCTTCGTTTGACGCAGTATGGCTCGGCTCGGTGCGCCAAGGTCGTTTGCATAGTCTTTAGCGGAGTTCTGCTATCGCTTATACAGACGTTTCGAGCTGGATTGAATGTTACCCCGATTTTTCTTCATTGCAGTCAAAGCGGCATATTGGCGCTGGCAAACCGGCGGAAGTAGGGTCTGATGGATCACCTCATTCTGATCCAGCGGGCTGAACTTGCCGTCGCGCTCAAGAATGCGCTGGATAACGAACGAGTATGGCCCGCGTCTTAAGCATGGAGGTCATCGCAGTTATGCACAATAACTGTGGATAACTATGTGGGGAGTATAAGGTGAGGGCGCTGCAAGTCGCGGGAAACGTAGTCTTACCGGTAGCGTGTGTTTTTTGTGCAGTTGCGGAATTGGGCGCGTGCGGTTGAGAGCAAGATGTTCTTTTGGGGCGCTGTGATGGCTGAAGATCATGGGTAATCAGGTCGACCCATGTCGACGCATCCTTGCGTCTCCTGTTAATAACCCGCCGATGAGATGGAGCGCATTCAACTCAGGTCGACTATTCGCGACGACTGCGGCGCGCATCTATCTATAACCAGTAGTCAGCAGTCAATAAGCTTTCGGTATTAGACCCCAGAGTCGTATCGGGTAGAATGTCGCGCCTTACCGCCCCGCCCGGGGTCACCTTTGCTCCACAAGAGCGAAATTTTATCTAAAACGGCACCCTACAGGGCGCCTTCTGGGAGTTATCTATGCCGGCCAACCCTGTTGCGCTGTTACCCTTGCTACTGTTTCTGACGATTTTTATTGGCAGCGGCCTGTACTATCAATCAGAGGCGATGGAGTTCGCCTTCTATCAGGTGCAGGCGCCGGTGGCGATTCTCCCTGCGATTGTGCTGGCCATCGTGCTGGCCCGGGGGACGCTTAACCAGCGGATCGAGACCTTTATCCGTGGCGTCGGTGACTCCACCATCATCACCATGTGTCTGATCTACCTGCTGGCCGGCGCCTTTGCTGCGGTGGCCAAGGCGGTGGGTGGGGTCGATGCTACGGTGAACCTCGGTCTCAGTCTGATTCCGGGTCAGCTGGTGCTGCCGGGCCTGTTCTTGATCACCGCGTTCATTGCCACGGCCATGGGTACCTCTATGGGTACTATCGCGGCGCTGGCGCCGATCGCGGTGGGGGTGGCCGATGCCACAGGGCTGTCGCTACCTCTCTGCGTGGGCACCGTGATTGGGGGCGCGATGCTGGGCGATAACTTGTCGATCATCTCCGATACCACCATTGCCGCGACTCGGACCCAGGGTTGTGAGATGCGCGACAAATTCCGCATGAATCTGGCCATTGCCTTGCCGGCGGCGCTGTTGACGCTGGTATGGTTGTTTTTGCAGGGCGAGGGCGGTGTTGTCCCGTCCGGCGACTACCAGATAGTCCGGGTATTGCCCTATGTGGCGGTTTTTTTGCTGGCGCTGGCGGGGCTGAACGTGATGCTGGTGCTATTCAGCGGCATAGTGCTGGCGGGCGTGGTGGGGCTGGTCGGTGTCGAAGCCTACAGCCTGGCGCAGCTGTCTAAGGATATCTACGCTGGCTACAGCGGCATGCAGGAAATTCTGCTGCTGTCGCTGCTGATCGGCGGCCTCGGAGCGCTGATGGCCTCCGAAGGCGGCTTGGCGTTTCTGGCCCGCTGCGTCGATCGCCTGACCCAGGGGCTGCAGCGTCGAGGACAGCAACAGCGGGCTGGTGAGCTGGGCATCAGCGGTGCGGTGGCGCTCATCAATCTCTGCACCGCCAACAACACGGTGGCGATTCTGATTAGCGGGCCGCTGGCTCGCGATATCGCCGAGCGACAGGGCGTGGATGCGAGGCGTTCCGCCAGCCTGCTGGATATCTTCTCCTGCGTGGTGCAGGGGCTGTTGCCCTACGGTGCCCAGGTGCTGCTGGCGTCCTCCATCGCCGGGTTGTCGCCACTGCTGCTAATCGGCCAAATTCACTACTGCTGGATGCTGGGGCTGGCGGCGCTGGTGACGATTGCGCTGGGCCCTGTCCGTCGTCTCGCACCGCGTGTGGCGTAACTCAGGGCGGACTGGCTAGGCGGCCGCGCTTTTGACGCGTCCGCAGGCCGGTGTAACCTGTAGGTCAGGAAGCAACAGCTCCTTGCCGTGTCGAAACATCGCCGGGACCGAGCTTGCTGGCAGTGAGCCGCCGACAAGACCAACGGGTGGCGAGGATCCTGTTACCTGAGGATGTGCTGAGAGCTGGGATCCTGGCGTCCAGAGTCAGTCTCTGATTGCTCTGAAGGTTGTTCTGCAGGGCCGCTATTTTTCCATTTTATCGTAGCAGCGGGTTGACACGAAAGATGTGAGCTTCGCAATGAAACGCGATGGATTGAGTTGGACAGCCTGTCTCTTATACACATCT
>SDWN01000043.1 GCA_004195305.1 Neptunomonas sp.
AGATGTGTATAAGAGACAGCCGCAGCACCCGCGGCGATTATTCGACCGCGGGTGCGTTTTTCTGCCGAGAGTACTCTCCAGTCCAAGATCGACCTCTCTCCCGTTCCAGGCCCTGGTTAATTCGGGCCAATCTTCGCCGTTTGTTTAGAGAAACGAAACTTATGAGTAGCTACAGCCATCCCTATCAAGATGCAGAGTTCATCCTCGAGCACCTGCTCGATTTTGATAACCATTGCCGCCAGTTAGACCTGGAAGAGGTTAATACTGAGTTGGCCAGCGCTATCCTGACGGAAGCCGGAAAGCTGGCCAGTGATGTGCTAGCGCCGTTAAACAAGAGTGGCGACGAGCAGGGCGCGACGCTGGGTGCGGATGGGGTGCAGCAGACCCCGGGGTTTGCCGAAGCCTATCAGCAGTTTATGCAGAGCGGCTGGGCGTCGTTGACCGCGCCCGAAGTCTTCGGCGGGCAGCAACTGCCACAGGTGTTGGGCACGGCTGTCAACGAAGTCTGGCACTCGGCCAATATGGCTTTCGCGTTATGCCCGATGCTCAGTCAGGGCGCGGTTGAAGCGTTGATCGCCCATGGCAGCGAGGCTTTACAGCAGACCTATCTACCCCCGCTGATCAGTGGCGAGTGGACCGGCACCATGAACCTGACTGAGCCCCAGGCGGGCTCTGATCTGGCTGCTGTTAGTAGTCGTGCGGTGCCGGAAGGGGATCACTACCGTATCAGCGGGCAGAAGATCTTTATTACCTGGGGCGATCATCAGATGACCTCCAATATCGTACACCTGGTGTTGGCGCGGCTGCCCGATGCTCCAGCCGGAGTTAAAGGGATTTCGCTGTTTATTGTGCCTAAATACCTGCTCGATGCGGGCGGTAAGCCGGGCGCGCTGAACGATGTCAGTTGTGTCTCGCTGGAACATAAATTGGGTATTCATGCCAGTCCAACCTGCGTTCTGAGCTTCGGCGATGAGGGCGGCGCGGTGGGCTACCTAGTCGGTGAGGCCAACAAAGGCCTCAAATATATGTTCACGATGATGAACAGTGCGCGCCAGTCGGTGGGTCTGCAGGGGTTGGCGATTTCAGAGCGTGCCTTGCAGCAATCGGTGGCCTATGCGCAGGAGCGAACCCAGGGGCGACGCGCGGACGGCAGTGCCAAGCCGATCATCGAATACCCCGATGTGCGCCGCATGTTGATGCTGCAGAAGGCTGGAACTCAGGCGATGCGGGCGTTGGCTTATGTGGCTGCCGCCGAGGTCGATCTGGCTGAGCATGGCGAGAGCCTGCAGGGCGGCGAGCATCAGGCACGGGTGGAGCTGCTGACCCCGATCGTTAAAGGCTGGATGACCGAATTCGCCCAGGAGCTAACCAGTCTCAATGTCCAGGTGCATGGTGGCATGGGCTTTATCGAAGAGACCGGTGCTGCCCAGCACTACCGTGATGCGCGGATCCTGACCATCTACGAAGGCACTACCGGGATTCAGGCGCTAGACCTGATCGGACGCAAGACCCTGATGGATCAGGGCAAGGCGTATCAGGCGTTGCTCAGCGAGATGACCCAGACTGCGATCCAGGTTGAGAGTAGTCGTCAGCCGAAGCTGCAGAAGATCGGTCAACAGCTGCTTAACGCGATCGATGAGGCCAGCACGGTACTGCGCTGGTTGTTGAAGCAGGTTGATGCGAATTCGGATCAGGCGGGTGCTGTCAGCTATGACTTTCTGATGCTCAGTGGTTACCTGTGCGGTGGTTGGTTGATGGCCAAGAGCGCCTGGCTGGCCGAGCAGCAACGTGAAGAGGCCGATGCCAATCGAGCCTTTCTCGACGCTAAAATAGTCACAAGCGAGTTTTTCTTCAGTCATCTTCTGCCCCGCATCAGCGGTCACGCTCAGGTGTTGATGGCAGAGAGTGAGTCGATCATGGCCTTGACTGTCGAGCAGCTATGACGAACGTTCATCTGCATGCGTTGGGGCGCCTCGGTTACAATTGGATAGGGTTGTGACACCTTTGTTAAAACATTAGCTGTTACAGTGTGTTTTAAGTGTTTAGCGCTTTAGCACATAGGTTCGAATGCTTAGGTTTCGAGCGCATAGATTTCGAATGAGGTCTTGAAAGCACATAGATCTGAGCATTGCACGTGACATTATCACAGCGTTCTTCTCCGTAAATGTGATAGTTTTTTGGCCCCTCTTGCAGGGGTCTTTTTTTATCTGCAGATTATTGATTTCGGAGTCCCATGATGAATCCTGACCCAAGCCTGGATGCTCATTCTGCCGCTGACCGCTTAATTCAGTCGCTGTGGCAGGCCCTGCAGGCTGACGGCAAGGATCCTGATCATCTGCACCCTGACGATCTTGCGGCTGTCGACCAGTTTCATATTCGCGGTAAGCAGGCCAGTGTCGAGTTGGCAGGTCTGCTGCATCAGCACGGCGTAGCGCCACAGCCCCGTATTCTCGATCTGGGGGCGGGTCTGGGAGGTTCCGCCCGCTACCTAGCCAGCCGTTTTACCGGTACGGTTGTGGGTCTGGAGTTGTCCGCGGAGTATGTTGCCGCGGCCCGGGCCTTTACCGACAGGCTGGGTCAGGCGCAGCAGATTCATTTCTGTGTCGGTGATGCCACCGCCATACCCTACGCTGAGCAGAGTTTCGATGCGGTCTGGTTGCAACATGTGTCGATGTGTATCGCGGATAAAAAGCGGCTGTTTGCTGAGATATTTCGGGTGTTAAAACCCGGTGCAAGTCTGGTGCTGCAAGAGATTGTGGCGGGGGAAGGGGGCGCTGCCCACTTTCCGGTGCCCTGGGCCCGTACCGCTGAAGATAGCTATTTATCCACCCCGAGCGACCTGTTACAGCAGTTACAGCAACAGGGCTTTCGGGTCAGGGATTATCAGGATAAAACCCCCGAAGCGTTACAATGGTTCCAGCGCCGGTCGCGCCCGACGCCCGCCGCGCCCAAGTCGCCCACAGCGTTAGGGCTCAAGCTGCTCTTGGGGGATGATTTTGCGGCGATGATGGCTAATCAGCTGCGCAATCTTACCGAACAGCGGATCGGTCTGTCCCAGTTGCTGGCCCAGCGACCGGCGGACACCGAACCGTCAAGCTGAGTTGTTTGGCGTGATTCTGCTACAGTCGGATCAAGGCTCGGTCAGGCCAGTATTAAGTGCTTGTGGTCGAGTAATAAGGTTTTATGCTGAGGTTTGCTAGAGTCCCTGCGTTACCGCTCCGGAATCCAAGGCAGCTGAAATAAAGTCGCATACTCAAAGTGGATAACGAGCCGTTTC
>SDWN01000045.1 GCA_004195305.1 Neptunomonas sp.
GGTCCCCACCTCCCCGGTGAGCAGAACGATGCCGCCATCATCATTACTAAGCGAAAAATCGACAGTTTGACCCGCTAACGGATTACCGTTGATGTCTATGACGATAAATTGAACAATTGCCATTTCTGGGCGGATACTCTTGCCGGTTCCCTTAATCGATATGATCGAGGGGGTAAGTTTATCGAAGTTAATCGAGCCGGCTGCCGCAGATGCCACCGAGAAGGTGGTCAGGGCAATCAGGCCGCCGGGTGCGGTGGCCGTGATAGAGTCGGATCCGACACAACCGTCAGCGCGGTAGGTCGCAATGGCCGTGCCTCCCGTGGTGGTGACCGGACTGTCGATAACCGCCTTGCCCTGGTCGGCACACAGCGATGAAAAGGAAACCAGAACGGGGGCGTCGATAAGCGCATTGGCGCTATCCAAGTCTACGACCGTCGCAGTGATGGTCAGGGTGCCTCCGGCGGAAAGTTGCGCTGGCGGCGCTATGCTGGCGAGTAGTGAGCCGTTTGAGAACGTTCCGCCGGAACCGCTCCCCAGGGCGAGATTGGCCAAAGAAGTGGAAAACGATACGGAGTCCGTTGCTTGTTCGTCCGCAACTAAATTAGCAGTTGCGATCACGCTGGCGGCACCCTCTTGGTTGCCTGCATTAAGGGTAACTTGGGCGATTCCGTCAGTGTTGGTTAGGGCTGTGCCTGACGAAGGATTGAGCACCCCGATTTGAGGGTTATCCACCACAAAGGTGACGACTGTATCAGCAACTGGCAGGCCATCGACGTCAAGCACCGTTGCTATCAGAGCACCCTGTTGGGACTCGTTAACGGAGTTGATGGTCGCGTCATTGGCGTCAACGAGGCGCAAGCTCAAGCTGTAAGCGGCATTGCTCTGCGCTTCGGAATTGGTGTTGCACGACGCACCGCCCTGAGCATCAAAGCAGGGGTAGGGGCCATCCCCTCCATTGCAAGCGGCGAGCAACAGAGAAACGATAAATACCAAGGCTAGCTTGATTGGGTATCCATCCATATTCCTTTCCCCATCTCCTGATAGCTGCCGTTGTTAGGCTGCTGTATGAAAAAATATCCGCCTAAGAAGGCGGCCCTACTTCCCATGGGTTAAATTGCATGTAATAACCGATGCTCGAAAGGGTTGCGCAGTAACTTGAATAGGGCTGAAAGGAGTGGGTATCCGTAAAGCGCCAATGGATCCTGAGTAAAAGTGATTCTAGTCCTCTAGTTATCAATGCGTTTGTAATATCTTGGCATTAATTAGGACTTTGTTGCTTGTCGGAATGTTGGTGATGGCATTAAGGTGCTCCTGGCCATCGGCACTAAAATCTGTCGCTGTTGCGCAGAACTGATTGATTTCCAGGGGCCGTATTGGTCTTCGGCGCTTGTTGACGCGACCTTGCGTCTCCACTTAATCCCGTCAGCTTAATAGCCCGGCTTCGACTTGGACGTGGGCGTCATAAGTCGTCTAAAAAGGTGCTACCGACCTGCGTAGCAGATTGTCATGGGGTATGTTTTTTTGTATATTAGCAGGATCTTAATTTTGAGTTTGGGGTAGGTCGGATGGAACGAACAAAAACGGTTGCGTGGTGGTACTGGCTGGTAACGGTTGCTTTTCTTGCCGTGGCTGTGGCAGGTAACGCTTCAGGGTTGTACGCCGCCATTATGCTGAGCAGCGTCCAGGTCGTTCATTACCTGATGCGGGATCGCTGTATTGCGGCTTTTCCTGTGCAGGTACGCGTCGCCTACCTTGGATTGCTACTACTGTCCCAGGCACCCGGTGGGCAAATCATTTTATGGATGCAGCTAATCGGTACCACCGCTATGGTCACGGTGAACTACTGCTTTCTTGCGCGTGTATTGTCATTGATGCCATGGAATAGGGCTTCAAGAATAACTAAAGCAGCCATTCTATCGACGCTGTTTTCAGCACCTGTAGCGGGGAGTGTGCAGGAGAAAGGTTAAGAGGCTGACTGACACCAGGCTGACCTACTCGGCAATCGCCCTTGTGTTGCTCTACCTCCGGCTTCCATGCCGTCGTGCGAAACCCGGCCCTCTTCAGTTAGAGGGAGGGGAGGCCAGATTTCACGCTCATTTTTATCCAATAGCACCACTGTTCTTCACAACCGAACGTTGCCGCAGTCGCAAAATACAGCCCCTCGCTACGATCGCTATCGTAGCTCAGACTCCTAGGGGTGATCCGTGACGAGCGTTTCTCGCTTATGAGCGCCAAAGAGGACCTAGTTGGCGCTACTTTTTTCCGAGCGGGTGGTTGCGGGTAGTGGTAGGTTCTTGGGGGAGAGGCGGATGGTGGAGGAGAGAGGTCGCGCGTAACGCCGTTCCGACCATCCGGCCACTGACCATCCTCACTGCTTAGGCTATCGCCGACGCTTAGGCGCAGCAGGGATGCATTAATCGCGTTGATAAATCGCTTTCTTGCAGACAGTGCTTGGATTGCTCCCTGGTCCTCGTTATAATCTCGCCTCCTTTTTAAAGGGCCTTTAGCTCAGTTGGTTAGAGCACTCGACTCATAATTAGAGTCGCCAAGGTAGTACAGAAGAAAAGTTGGTCCGTGGGGGCCTTTAGCTCAGTTGGTTAGAGCACTCGACTCATAATCGATCGGTCGCCAGTTCAAGTCTGGCAAGGCCCACCATCCCACGGTTCATGCCGGTTTCAGAGCAACGTCCGTTACTCTTCTCCTTACCACCACCATATTTTTTGTTGGCTCTAGCTCGGTGAGCTTGGACCATCCACAATCCACCTGCTCCACCCAAACTTTTAGCGCCACCTATACCAGCGGCTCCAGCATCGTAACGAATCTCGTACGAGTGGACTTGGTGGAGTAATAAATCCAAAATTGTTTCAGCGCCAGCCACCTACCTTCTATCAATCCCCAACAAAAACACTCGATTCGATTGGCCAAAGCCGTACCCCTGGCACCATGTTCCAATGGACGATACCCCAAGGACAAAAACCAAGAGTGGGGTGAGAGTGATGAGTAACCAAGCATCAGTATCAGTTGAGCAGAGCGGCATCCGTTGGAGACTACATCTGATAATTCTGGGGGTGATTGGGTGGTTCGCATACCGCGCTTACGAGATTCAAACCACCACCTGATTACCCACAAACCTCAGCCATGATTCCGCTGATCTATTCTCGTGGTCCAGCAGGATGCTGGCGAGCTTACGAACAGCCTCGATCAAGAAGTAGTACCTGTACCCTTATACTGCGCCTGATGTGGTTCGTGCCGCACTACACCCTACGTGCTGTCTCTTATACACATCT
>SDWN01000050.1 GCA_004195305.1 Neptunomonas sp.
GTAAACAAAATGTGAAGAGCAACACTTCCTTGAAAGGAGTCAAATGCTATGCTCGAAGCATTCGACTGCAACTGTATAGAGTGAGTAATGATGAAGGCACATGAGGTTGATTACAGGATTTACGGTGAAGCCATGCAGCTGGTCGAAGTCGGACTCGACCCCGGTGAAACTGTGATCGCAGAAGCCGGGATGATGAATTACATGGAGCAGGGTATTGGCTTTGAAACGAAGATGGGGGACGGCTCGGACCCGGAGCAGGGTGTATTTGGCAAGCTGTTCTCGGCCGGAAAGCGGATGCTGACAGGCGAGACGCTGTTTCTGACTCATTTTGAGAACAGAGATCAACAGCGCCGCAGTGTGGCTTTTTCGGCGCCTTATCCGGGCTCGATCGTGCCCATTAATCTGGCGGAGATGAGCGGAGGGACGCTGTTCTGCCAGAAAGATTCTTTTTTGGCCGCGGCCCTGGGTACCAAGGTGGGCATTGCGCTATCGCGTAAATTGGGCGCAGGTTTCTTCGGTGGGGAGGGCTTTATCCTGCAGAAGCTAGAGGGCGATGGGTTGGTGTTTGTTCATGCTGGAGGCACGGTGATCCGCCGGCAGCTGAGTAACGAGACATTACGGCTCGATACTGGTTGTCTGGTCTGCTTTAGCGAAGGTATCGACTACGATATCGAGATGGTATCGGGATTCAAGTCGATGCTGTTTGGGGGGGAGGGGTTGTGTTTGGCCACGCTGACGGGCACCGGCTCAGTATGGATTCAAAGTTTACCCTTTTCGCGCCTGGCCGACCGGATTTTGGCCTGCGCCCCGATGATGGGAGGTGAGAATAAGGGGGAAAGCTAGCTTAAGCGCGGTTTCGGCCGCCCGTTTATTATCCATAATCGTGGTGCGGGTCAGGTTGGTGCCAGTGTTATTTATACCGTTATCTTCAAGCGTTTCTCGCTGCAATTGGTCCGGTTTTTTCCTGCAACAGTGTCGCACGGATAAATTACGCTGCATTAATCTATTAGGATTGTTAATATGGGATCATGTTGAAATAGCTGGGTTATCCTTTTATTAGACTCTCTGTTGTGGTTTTTTAATGTCTGTCAAAATTTTGATCTGTGATGACTCTGGATTTGCGCGTAAACAGATGGCTCGCTCGCTACCTGAAAACTGGGATGTGGAGATCAGTTTCGCGGCCGATGGCGTTGAAGCTGTGGCGGCTATTCTCGAGGGTAAAGCGGATATCCTGTTCCTTGACCTGAACATGCCGGTGATGGATGGCTATCAGGTCCTTGAGGCGGTGCGTAGTCAGGATTTGCCTACCCTGGTCATCGTCGTTTCGGGTGACGTCCAGCCTGAAGCCAGGCAACGGGTGATGAGCCTGGGGGCGTTGGATTTCATCACTAAACCGATTGACAGCGAAAAATTAAACACCCTGCTTGAGCAGTACGGGATCCTGCACGAGCTGGAGGGAAGAGCGATTCCTTTCCCGGATGCGGCGACCAGTGTTGCGCATATTCAGCAACAGATCAGCTTTGATATCCAGGAGGGCTATCAGGAGATCGCGAATGTGGGAATGGGGCAGGCGGCCGACCTGTTGGCACGACTGCTAGGCGTATTCATAGAGTTGCCTATTCCTCAGGTCCGCAAGGTTAGCTCTGACCAGTTACGGCATCTGATCGCTGCCGTCGTCCCTGTGGGTAATGCGTCAGTAGTGAGTCAGGGGTTTATCGGAGCGGGGATCTCTGGCGAGGCGTTGCTGTTTGTCGAAGAGGCTGATCTCGACGATCTGGCTCATTTAATTGAGCTGCTGGATGATATCAACGCCGGATCCCGGCTTGATCTGTTGATCGAAATATCCAACATCCTGATCGGAGCCTGCATGGCGGGTTTTGCTAAACAACTAGATCTCAAGTTTAGCATGGGGCATCCCGCTCTGTTGGGGCGTGCGATTGAGTTGAGTGAGCTTCAGCTCAAGCCCAAAGGTAGCGAGGGTGAGCAGGTGATGACCATCGAAATCCGCTACGGCATTCAGCATCAATACATTCATTGCAGTTTACTGCTGATATTTACCGGCGACTCGATCCCTGTTTTGGATGAGCGCATTAATTTGCTAGTGGAGTAGTCCGTGACTCAGGATATCGCGGTTTCAGATGTACACTGGATGATGGATGCTTTGCAGAGTATCGAGGTGGGGTTGCTGGTCGTGGATAGCGATCACCGTGTCGTAGCCTGGAACGCCTTTATGGAGAATCATTCGGGGATCAGTACCGCGCGTGCTATCGGCAGCGACCTTTTTCAGCTGGTCCCTGACCTGCCTTTGGAGTGGTTGACGCGCCAGCTCGAAGCGGTTGCCGCGCTTAAAATCCCCGTCTATTCGACCTGGAAACAACGTCCCTATCTGTTCCGATTCAAGGGTTATCGACCCATTACCGGCTGTTCGGATTTTATGTATCAGAATGTGGCTTTTTTACCGTTAGGGTCGGTAAATGCAGAATCGGCTAACACCTGTATCACGTTGTACGATGTGACTCAGACTGCCTGCAACGAAAAGGTGATGAATCAACTCAATGATGAGCTGGCTCACCTCAGCCGGACTGACCGGATGACCGGGTTGCTTAATCGTGGCTACTGGGAGGAGCGGGCCGAGAATGAATTCAAGCGTTGCCGGCGGTATGCTGGTACCTCAGCCTTAGTGATGTTCGATATAGATCATTTTAAAGTGGTTAATGACACCTACGGCCATCAGGTCGGCGATGAAGTGATTAAAGCGTTGTCACGGATGATCAAAGGTATGGTTCGGGACAGCGACTTGGCGGGCCGTTATGGAGGTGAGGAGTTCGCGGTGGTACTTTGCGATACCGACGCCAAGGGGGCCGCTAAATTCTGTGAGCGGGCCCGGCAGGATATCGAACAGATGTGTGTAAAGGCTCTGGGCGAGACGGTCCGTTTTACCATCAGTCTCGGTTTTTCTGAAATCAATACCGAGGTTGAGTCTTTGGCTATCTGGCTGAAGCAGGCGGATGCTGCACTGTATTATTCCAAAGAACATGGCCGTAACCGCGCTACCCTGTTTGATGCGCAACTCATCTCCAGCTAGCTGGCTGTTGATTTAACGCTGATCTATCTGCCCAGTTCCTTATCGAACCGGGCGAAAGGACATCAATTTACTGGGTTTGATAAGGCTCGCATCGGCCGGTTGGCCAAGGGCGGCACATCCCAGTGTCCACCTATTAAGTCTGCCGGACTAATCACCGTTTAAAACGGAAACAGCAATGGCGTGATCCACAGCGTGACTATCATCGCCAGGATCTGCAGCGGCAGGCCTACTTTGAC
>SDWN01000281.1 GCA_004195305.1 Neptunomonas sp.
AACGACCAGCGCCAGCAGATCATTGACCTGAAGTTCGCTCAGGCGTTCCGCGTCGACCGGCAGACCGACCAGGCGTTTCAGGTCGGCAGCACTGGAACGCCGCTCAACCAGCTCCAGACGGTCGACCCCCCCCCTGGGGGGCAGCACCACCGACAGCTGCAGCACATCCTGAGGGAGAAAAAAGCTACCCAGATCCCGTTCACTCAGATAGGGCTCGAAATCGATCCGCTGCGTAAACAGATCCTCGATGCTAGCCTCAAGAGGAGCATCACCTAACGCCCGCAGGCGCAAGGAATAGCAACCCGGCGCTGGCGGCAATAGTGAAAAGTCCAGAGTCGTCGGACGATTCCCACCCCGCAACCAACCGGCGCCACTTGGCGCCCCCATGTGCCGAACCCCGGTCAGAATCAAGCCTGGGTGGGGCATACTCTCGACCTCCAGATTTAAACGGCGCCCAGAGGCGGGTAGCAAGCCCTGCAGCCCCAGGGCCTGCACCAGGGTACGTGCGGCAGCAGCTGCGCTCAACGGTAGCTCAGGCTGCCAGCCGCCCTCAGGGGCTATCGGTCCCAGCGGCGCGGCCGACAACTCGACATAATCGACGCCGCCACCAGGAGGCAACTCGATCAAAATCTCGGTCTCGCCCGCCTGCAACACCACCTCGCCAAGCTCAATTGAGGCAAAGCGATCCTTGCCGTCAAACTCGAAGCTCTTACCGGCCAGTTCAAGCCGGTGCCCTGGCAAATAAGCCCGGGCTCTGAGGCGATAAAGCCCCCCATGGGGGAGTGTGAACCGCAAATGGGCCTGAGTCGGTACGGAAATCCCGCTCAGCCAACCGCTACCGCTAAAGGAACCGAAATTGCTGAAGCTTTTGACCGACACCCGATCAAAACGCTGACGGCTCTCCTCCGCCTCAACCCGAATTCGGCGTACGCCGCTCAAGAGACGCAGATAGTCCACATCCTCCGGCTTATCGGGCAGACCGTACGACCAACCCAGGCTGTAGACCAACTGCTCCATCCAGGTTCGCTGACTGATGCCGGTCTCGGCCTGAGCGTAAAAGGGGAGCAGTCCGCAGAGCAACAACAAAAACCACTTTTTCATCATCTGTCATTCCCCGTCTCATCTGGCCGACAATCAAAAACGTCTCATCTTCAGTAGCATATCCCCCGGCGCTCATGCCAGAGGCGGCGCCAACAAAAAGGCGCACCCCCTCCCTTTTTAATATTAAAACTATTGAATACTTCCAGCTGACGGCTACACTCAGAGAAAGCCATTGGCACCCCCTAATTTTATTCCAGAATCCCTTAACCCTGGGTTAACGCTGGAACACTCAGCCCACTCCGACGGAAAGGAACACCGGTCATGAGCATCGAACTGTCTCTGGGCATCATCGGCCTGCTGTCTACCACCTCTTTCATGGTCGCCTGCTGCTGGTTGGCCCTTACCCAAAAACCGCTATCAATCGGCAAAGGGGGCGGAACCGACGGCAACATCGGCCCTGCCCGCGACACAACCGCGTAGAAAAACCGCGAAAAACCGCCGGCATTGTCGAAGGGCAGCAGTTTCGTCAGCCGGAGCGATATTAAACAGCGCGGCAAACAGCAGGGGGTGCCCCTTCACGGAGCACCCCCTGTTTATAAAACATCTCTATCCGGCAAACTAGCGGAAGGAATACAGATAGCCATCATCGCCAGCGACATAGACCGTGCCGCCAGCGACGACAGGTGAATTCTGCACCCAGCCGGCGGTCCGATAGCGGGCCAGCTCGCGACCATCCCCCAGAGCGACGGCATATAAGGAACTATCCCGACTCCCGAAATAGACCGTCTGACCGCTCACGGCCGGCGACGAGTCGATCATCCCCCCAGTGCGGGTCTTCCACAACAGTGCGCCGGAGAGAGAATCGAGGGCATAAACGCGATTATCGTCTGCGCCGAAGATCACCCGTCCGTCTGCAACCGCGGCGGAGGAGCGGACCTCATTGCCCGCCCGGAAGCGCCAACGCAGTTCCCCTGAGCGGACATCGAGGGCGTAGAAGAAGCGATCCCGACTACCAAAGTAGAGGATTCCGTTTGAGATGCTCGGTGATGCGATGATCGCCCGTTTGGCCCTAAAGTCCCACTTTCGCTGACCAGACCAAAGATCGAGGGCGATAAGTTCCCCGTTCAATGTGCCAAAATAGACAACCCCGTTAAAAACAGCGGGCGAGGAGACAATCCCGGCACCAGCATCGACACTCCACTTCAGCTGTCCCGTTGCGGCGTGCAAGGCATAGAAAGCGCCGTCCCGACTGCCGAACAGCACCAGATTGTTATAGACCGCAGGCGAAGAAGCTATCTCCTTCCCCGCACTGAAGCGCCACAACTCCTTGCCGGTGCGGCTGTCCAGAGCATACAACTGCCCACTCCGGTCGCCAAAGTAGACGCTTCCAGCGGCCAGCGCAGCAGCCGAACGGATCGAGGATTCCGCCTTAAACTTCCAGCGCTCTGTTCCGCTGGACTGTTCAAGGGCGCGAAAAATCCCATCCCGGCTGCCAACATAGATTAGGTTGTCAGCGACCAAGGGGGAACCCGTCAGGCTGGCCTCCGCCTTGAACTGCCAAACAGGCCGCTCCAGGTTAGCCGTCGGAGCCTGAGCATAACTCCCAGTCCGTTGCAGGTCTCCGCGGTGCATGCTACCGTCCGAATCCTGGCGGCTACAACCGGGCAACAGCAGTAACAGGCCCAACATCAAAGCCGCAAACAGGCTTAATTTACTCATGATTCCTCCACATGTTTCAAGCTCCTCCGGTCAAGACCGGCGAAAACCAGATTAAATTCTTAGCAACAATCCATAAAGACCCCACCGAAAAACCCAGGCCAGCGAGGTCCGATTTTTACACAATTTAAAAAAAATCGGAAGTCCTGTTTGACCGAACAAGGCGACTAGTAACCTTCACAAAACATGCCCACTCAGCACCGACCAGACCAAGGTCCCACAACAGCAAGCCTCGCATACCCAGCTGGGCAAAAGGCGAGACAAACCAGCCTTTTAGCCGACAGACCCAGGCAACGACAAGTTGCAGCGCATCTGACTTATATGCAGCACTCTGGCTGCAACTGGCTGAGCCTGGGTTCTCCTTAAAATTTCCGTTATATGGTATTAAGCATGCATTCTAATGATAAATGATCGCTTTAAACAGGGATTGGATCTAACTCGAGAGGGGCAACATGTTGAAAATCCAGGCACTGCAAAAAACCGCCATCTATCTAATTTTCTCGCTATCAGGTTTCAGCGCCCTGGTCTATGAAGTCCTCTGGACCAAACACCTCTCCCTC
>SDWN01000282.1 GCA_004195305.1 Neptunomonas sp.
GGCGGTACGTGGCGCAGCAGTCACGGGCATAGACATGGGCGAGGCGCCACTAAAGGTAGCCAAACTGCACGGTCTGGAGTCGGGTGTCAAAGTGTCCTATCAGCAGATCACCGTTGAACAGCTTGCCGACGAACATCCCGAAAGCTTCGACATCGTCACCTGCATGGAGATGCTCGAACACGTGCCCGATCCCGCCTCCATTGTCACCGCATGCGCGCGCCTCACCAAGCCCGGCGGAAAGCTGTTCTTCTCGACCCTGAACCGCAACGCCAAATCCTTTATGTTCGCCATTGTGGGTGCTGAATACCTGCTCAACCTGGTCCCCAAAGGTACCCACGATCACAGCAAGTTTATCCGCCCCAGCGAACTCGCCAACTGGTGCCGCGCTGCTGGCCTGGAGATTGGCACTACCTGCGGCATGACTTACAACCCGCTTAGCAAACAGTACCGACTTGACCCGCAAGACACCAGCGTCAACTACCTACTCCAACTGAGCAAGCCCGGCCAACAATGAACAACCCAAAACCCGCAGCGGTATTGTTCGATCTCGACGGCACCCTGCTTGATACCGCACCCGATTTTTTCCGCCTGCTGCAACAGATGCTGACAGAGCGCCAACTGCCCGAACTCGATAAGGCCAGGGTGCGGCAACAGGTCTCCAATGGTGCCGCAGCGATGATCCAGAGCGCTTTCAATCTCAATTCTAACGCCCCGGAAATCGAACCGCTTCGGCTCCTGTTACTGGAGCGCTATCAACAAGTTCCCGCTCAAGAATCCCGGCTGTTCGACGGCATGGACGCCTTACTACAGTGGCTAGAACAGCGACAGATACCCTGGGGCATAGTCACCAATAAACCGCAGCGTTTCTGCTTGCCGATCCTGCAACAGCTACAACTCAACAGCCGCTGCAGCACCCTGATCTGCCCGGACCAACTACAACACCAAAAACCCCATCCTGAAGGACTCTTTAAAGCCTGCGCCGAACTTAACTGCACCCCGCAGCAGAGCATTTACGTCGGCGATCATCGGCGTGATATTGAGGCTGGAATCAGCGCCGGAATGATCACCGTCGCAGCGCTTTACGGCTACCTGAGTGCCGATGACCAACCCCATGACTGGGGCGCCCAGAAACAGGTAAAATCCCCCCAGCAACTGCTAAACTGGCTTCAGACCCTGGTCTAGATCAAACTCAGGCTAACAAATACTACCGACCACCCAAATCGATTAAATGGAACCGCACCATGTTTGACTACCAAGCCCCGGACGGGCTTCTTAAAAACCGCATCATCCTGATCACAGGCGCGGGTGACGGCATCGGCCGCGCAGCCGCACTCAGCTTTGCTCAGCATGGCGCCACGGTAATTCTGGCCGGGCGCACGGTCAAAAAACTGGAAGCAGTTTACGACCTGATCGAATCCAATGGTTGGCCGCAGCCCGCTATTTTTCCGATTAACTTAGAAGGCGCCGCACCGCACGACTATGACGTGGTCGCGGCAACGATAGAAGAAGAGTTCGGACGGATAGACGGTCTGCTCAACAATGCCAGCCTGCTCGGCAACCTCACGCCAATAGAAAACTACGACCCCAGCGTCTGGAGCCAGCTGATGCAGGTTAACGTCAACGCTCAGTTTTTTATGACCCAGGCGATGCTGCCTTTATTGATGAAGTCAGACGATGCTTCGGTGGTCTTCACCAGTTCAGGAGTGGGCCGCAAAGGCAGCGCCTACTGGGGCGCCTACGCCGTCTCCAAATTTGCTACCGAAGGGCTGATGCAGGTCCTGGCTGACGAGCTAGAGAACACCTCCAACATCCGGGTCAACGCGATTAACCCGGGCTCCACCCGCACCAACATGCGCGCCCATGCTTATCCGGCTGAAAACCCTTACAATCTCGCCACCCCGGAGCAGATCATGCCCCTTTATCTGTACTTAATGGGTGCCGACAGCAAAAACACCAACGGCCAATCGATCGACGCACAACCCTGAGCAAAAAACAACTACCCCCCGCAAAACGGGGGTATTAGACCACCACTGACAAACTAGGGCCTTTTATCCGCGCCGTGACGGGCGCCCCCGCTTAGCCTCAACCGAACGCTGTGGGCGGGCCTTTTTCTGCACCCGATTATCTGCAGTATGTTGCTCAACTGTCTTCTGAGCCACCTTACGCCGCTCCAGAGAAACCATGTCGCACAGATCATTCAACTCTTTCTGACCCAACTCAATCCACTGCCCCGCAGACACCTGCTTCGGGATAAAGACGCAGCCGTAACGCACCCGCTTGAGCCGACTCACCTCCACATCCTGCGATTCCCACAGCCGGCGCACTTCACGGTTCCGCCCCTCCATCAGCGTCACGTGATACCACTGGTTGCTTCCCGCACCATCAAAATGCTGCACATCAGAAAAGCGCGCCATCCCGTCTTCCAGCAATACCCCTTCCCGTAAGCGCTTGAGCATCACATCGGTGACCTCACCATGAACCCGTACCGCGTATTCACGATCGATCTGAGAGGAGGGGTGCATCAGCTTATTGGCCAGCTCGCCATCGGTGGTAAACAACAACAGACCACTGGTATTGATATCCAATCGACCGACAGAGACCCAGCGCCCGCCTTTGAGCTTGGGAAGCTTATCAAATACGGTCGGACGCCCCTCTGGATCATTCCGGGTGCAAATCTCACCCACGGGCTTGTTATAAAGAATCACCCGACTCTCCAGAATAGCCATTTGAGATAGATTGAGGGAGCGACCATCCACCGTTACAGCCGCATCCAAGCTGATGCGATCACCTAAGGTGGCAACTTTTCCCGCAACCGTAATACGCCCACTCTCTATCCAGCGTTCCATCTCCCGGCGCGACCCGACCCCGGCTCGGGCTAGAACTTTTTGTAGCTTTTCGTCGGTCATGTCGATCACCTGTGAAGAAAATACGAATACCTGGACAATCAGTGGGCACAGGCAGCAAGGAAAGCGCGGCATCATACCAGCCCAGCACACGGGTTCCTATCTTTCCTATTCGCAGTTTACGCCCCGCACTATGCCCCTTAATAAAAAAGGTGCGCAGAGCGCACCTTTTTAGAGACTATTGTTCATGATTAGATCGAGCACTAGCCAATCAGGCAATCTTCCTTGCTACCACCCTGGTCGAAATAAGCCTGGAATAACTTAGGCGTGCGTCCGCGGCCGGTCCACTGCAACACGTTGCCTTCGCCATCCTTAATCTGATACTTAGGCATAACCCTGTCTCTTATACACATCT
>SDWN01000524.1 GCA_004195305.1 Neptunomonas sp.
AGCTAGTGGTTGGTTCTCATCAGTCAGTGGCGGCGAGGACCACACAGCCAGTGGCAGCAGCTCCAAGCCCAGTGTGATGCCGGTAACCCGCTGGCCCCGCAATGCCTGAACGGCAGCTGCCAAAGCATTCAGAGCAACATCAACCTTACTGGGAGCCTGCCCGAGGGAGGCCAGGGATGGCTCACGCCCAGGGCACCTGATTTAGGCGTAATCCTGGCAGGACATCCAGACAGCTGCCCCATAAATCAGGAGGCTCGGCCTTGGGATGGTTCACTGCCCGAGGGTTCGGATCCTGCCTGCTGGACCTTGCAGCTGGCCCGGCCCTGCCAAAGTGAGCAAACCCCCGCCGAGTACCTCAAACCCCACTGGCGTAGCAATCAGCTGGTGCTTCTGCTTCCCAATGACGGTAGTAAGGTTTCAGACTGGGCCAGGGCGCAAGGCCTGCAACTATTGGAAGAGACCAAACTGAAGAGCACCGGCGACCGGCTGGTGCGACTGCTGCGCCCGGCAAACAGCAGCACCTCGCTGGATGCCTTGGTCGAACGGCTGGGAGGTATCCAGACGGTATTGGGAGTACAGAAAGATCTGGCCTATTTCACCCTCGACAGCCATGGCTCAACCCATTCTCTCGCCGTGGACACACCCCTTCCTCCAGCCTCCGGCGCATCTGCTAGCCTTGCTGAAAGCGCACTACCACAGGCGATTCCTGACCCGCTGGAGCCATTCAATTACGGCCCGGCCCTGAGCACCGCAAAACGTTTGATATCCCTTTATTCAGGCGAACAGGTGCAGCTGGCTGTGATCGATACGGGCATTGATACCCAGCACCCCGAGCTGGTTGGAGTCGTTGTCGAACAACTTGATTTCAGTGGCCACGGCTATTCGGCCGATGCCCACGGCACCGCCGTCGCGGCGATTATTGCCGGCGCGCGTGACAATGGTGTCGGTGCCTCTGGAGTGGCACCTGGAGTAAAGATTCATAGCTTTAAGGCCTGCCATCCTCGGGAGTTTGACGGACTGGCAGCGCAGTGTTGGAGCAGCAGCCTGGTCAAAGCCTTGGATGAGGCGATCAGCCGTAATATACCCTTGATTAATATGAGCCTTGGTGGCCCACCATCGCCGTTGCTGGAGCGGTTGATCAAGGAGGCGGCCAAACGTGGCATGCTGGTGTTGGCCGCCGCCGGTAATGGCGGACCCAATGCCCGTCCGGTCTATCCAGCCGCCTGGCCCGAGAGTTTGGCGGTCACCGCCGTCGATGCTGACCGGCAACTGTACACCCACGCCAACCGGGGCGACTACATCCGGGTTGCCGCGCCGGGGGTCGATGTGATCACCGCCGGTCCCCACAACGGCCAACCGATCCTGTCGGGCACCTCTATGGCCACTGCGCATGCCAGCGGCGTCGCCGCGCTGCTGCTTCAGGTCAATCCACAGGCCCGAGCGATCGATCTGGCCGAATTGCTGGAACGGCACAGCCATGATCTGGGAGTTCAGGGACCTGACCCAGAATACGGTGCCGGATTGATGGACGCCTGCGATACCGCCCAAGCATTGGCCGACTTGGGAAACCTCTGTGGAGGTAGTTTATGAACCATCAACGCATCCTTGTCGGGATCATCAGCATCGCACTGGGAACCACGCTCGTAGGCTGCGCAACGCCAACGGCCAAGTCCAGCGACGCCGTTTCTGCCCAACAGCAACCCGGTTCGGCCCCAAACAGTTCAGCGCAAACCAAGACAGCAGCGCCAAAAACCAGTGCCATTGATGCGCCCCCTGCTCCACCGCAACCAAGTCCCTCGTCAGCCCTGGCGGATCAAACCCTGGCCGCCAAGCCTCCCGGACATCCTCACTATGCTAACGCCAAAAGTGACTTCAGTTACGGCCCCGGACAACCCTGGCCAAAGTTGATGGTCCCCACCAAACTGATACCCGGCCCGCTCGCCTCGGCTCCGGGCGGACGGACCGTCCTGGCCATAACAGCTGCGACGGCCATAGGAATCACACCAACCCGCGACGTGCCGGTGCCAGAAGCCGTGCTACCCAGCCCATGCGCTAACGAACTGGCCGCCTCATCGCTGGATATTGGTCCAAAAGAGGCATGGCTAAGCCGCAAACTCAAATCCGCCGTCATCGGCGCTCTGGGCAAAGCACTGTTTGGTTTTGGTCGCAGCGATGATTACAACGATGAACCCGACGCCCCACCCACGGTGGCTGACCCTATCTCCGCGTCAGCCCGGCAAACGTTTCATGACCGCATCAGCGATACCGAGATGAGCATCGCTGGCAAGCTGACCGATCAGGGGCTGCTGCTCAGCACAGGGATCGAATCGGCACCCGACAAATCGACCTTCCACGCCATCTATATTGAGCGCAAGGACTGTCAGCGCACCTTCCCCGACCGTTACCTCAACTACCGCATCTGGCTAGAATGGTCGTTGTCGGTAAGCTGGACCAAGACCAAGAGCAATTATCAAAACGACAACCTAGTATCACAAACCCGCACCTCGGGAGGTTTTTTCGACAGCGGCGAAATCAACCTCGCCGAGGGCAGCGTCAACCTAGCCGATGCCAAGATAGTGAGCGAGTATCAACAGGGACTACTCAAGGACCTACCCGCACCGATCTGGCAGCAGATGGGCTTTTCATCCCCGACCTCCGGGGTGCGGGATCTGGGTAGTCAGTTCGACAAAATCGACACCGCAACGCTGTTTAATGGTGATTCGGTCGCAGTCGTACACGTGACACGGGTGGTGGACGGTCGTTACGTCACCCGAGCACTGCCGTTTACAATCCAGCGTGGCGTAAACAACCTGCTGACATTTACCCGGCTTTAGCGGGTCTTATCTTTAACCACGCTCATCAGCACCATCAGCGGAAAGATAGTCATCGTTGAACCATTACCTATCTAATTGGTTTTTTGGCTCATTTTTCTCATCAGAGTCTATAACAATTATTTTTCAAATCTCTTTGAACCCTTTCCTCGCTTGGGTGTGACCTACGGTTTGAACCAACCCAGCAAGCATTCGAAATAATGAGGAAATCATCATGAAAAACACCCACAAGACTGCACTCACCGCTGCTGCCGCCCTGTTTGTATTGAGCGCCGCTGTCGCCGAAGCCAATCCGTATGGCTACGGCTATAAAGGCACCCAGATCGACTACCGCAATAGCTTTAATACCAGCAACAAGACCAAGACCGATATCGACAACAGCCAGCGTATCAAGCGCGACTACAGCCTGGACTATAAGGTCGATAACAGCGCACGGACCCGAATCAATAACGACTACCGCTTGGATCTGAAATACGA
>SDWN01000527.1 GCA_004195305.1 Neptunomonas sp.
GAAACCCCGGCGGTAAGCACCCAGATGGATCAGGTGCGCAGTGAATTTGACGCGGCACTGAGGCTGATGAGATCCCATAGCGTCGATAATGTCGAGATAGCGGAGCGGCTGGGGCGGATCGAAGCCGATTGGGCCTGGTTTAATGGTGCGATTCAGCAGTCCGGGGGTGAGCGTTATAATTTGCTGGTGCGGGATGCCAGTGAGCAGTTGTTGCGCCAGTTGGAGCAGTTAACCCTTCTGTATGTTGAAGCGGGTAAGGCCGCCTCGCACTCTTAGCCGGTTGTCGAAAATAGCAGGTTGTTGAAAATCGACCTGCGTTGCCGATACGTCTCAGCTAGCTCGCTAACGCTTTTCAACAGCCTGTTAGCACTGCCGGCAGGCTGCGGGGCGGTTTTATTCAAATGCCTGGGCGAATCGCTCTAAGCAGTCTTTTACCTGGTCGCTATCCGCGGTGTCGAGCGTCACGGCATGGCGTCGCTCCTCGGGCGTGAGTGGTTCGTAGCGGGTCTGCTGGCCGCGTAGCACCGCGACCGTCGCCTCTGATGGATCTTTGCCGCTGCGCAGGCGCTGTGTGATTCTATGCGCCTGCGTCGCCGCAGTTGCGGCGCAGCAGATAATGGCCGGTTTTATGTTTAGCTGCTGCGCCAGTCGTAGAAAGGGCTGGCGCTGCGCCTGGTGCAAAAAAGCAGCATCGATAATGATGCTGAGTCCCGCGCGAAGTAGCGATTCGGTCTCTTCAAGCAGGCGTTGATAGGTGATCTCATTCATCTGTTGGCTGTAGCGCGGCAGTTCTGGCGTGTGCTGCTGCCAGTGTTGGCGTAACTGATCCGAGCGCAATCTAACCCAGCGGCCTTGCGCGACGAGTTGCTGTGATAGCCAGCTTTTGCCGCTGCCGGAGCTGCCGTGCATCAGAATCAAGCCGGCCTTTACCGGGGTTAACATCCGGTCTGCCAGATCGATGTAGGCTTGGTACTGTTTGGCGGCTGGTGCTGCTAAAGGCTCGGTGCTGCTGCCGCTGGTTAGCAGGGTGATCTTGGCGCGCACCAGTGCTCGGTAGGCCTGGTAGAGTCGCAGCAGGGGCAGGGCGTGATAATCCAGGCTCTGCTCCAGATAACGGTTTAGGATCTGGTTGGACAGGGCGTGATGGTCGCGTAACTGCAGGTCCATCAGCAGAAAAGCCAGGTCGCTGAGCGGATCGATCCAGCGGTAACGGGGGTTGAACTCGATGCAGTCGAAGGGGCAGGCCCGGCCTCGATGCAGGGCGATATTTCCCAGATGCAGGTCGCCGTGGCATTCGCGAATAGCGCCCTGTTGATGACGTTCCTCGAGTAGCGTTCTGTGTTGTTGAAATTCGCTTTCAGTCAGAAGTTGCAGGCGCTGTAACTGAGCCTGCTGCTTGGGGCTGTCGAGATAAGGGCGGATCTGTTCAAAGTTTTGCTGCATCGGCGCGTAGACGCTCTCTGGATTGCCAAAGGTCGCATCGGTGGGCGAGTTAGGTGCGTTGGTGTGGATGTGGGCCAGCTCCTGTGCCAGTTTTAGCAGCGCCTGCTCGGGCAGTGACTGCTGCTGAGAGAGTAGCTGTGGCTGTGGGAATTCCAGCATCTGTACCGCGTAATCGAGTGCAGCAGGATCGAATGGCTGGCGCGGATCGACCCTGGTCAGTCGAGGCCTGTCCAATGTGCCCCCGATATGGATGAGGCCGATATAGAGCTCTGGGGAAAAACGCCGGTTTAACTGTAGCTCCTGGCAGCAATCGTGAAAACGTTGCTCCAGGGTGGTGAAGTCGAGAAAGCCCAGGTTGACCGGTTTGCGCAGCTTGTACGCATAAGGGCCGGTCAGTAACACCCAGGAGATGTGGGTCTGAATCAGTACGAAGCGTTCGATCGGATGAGCAAACAGCTGAGACTGTTGTAAGGCGACAATTAAGCCTGCATTGGGCATCGTAAATTCCACATCTGTCGGTAGAGTGATTATACTGCGCGGCATGCCAAAAAAGAGAGCACCATCGCGTTCCCATTCTGCTAAATCTGCAGCCAAGCCCACTGGTCGTGGCTGGGCGTTGCTATTCAAAGTGTTGCTGGTCGCTCTGGTACTGCTGCTGCTGGGGCTGCTGTATATGGACGCCACTATTCGCAGCCGCTTTGAGGGTCAGCGCTGGGCGATTCCGGCCAAGGTGTATGCGCGTCCCTTGGAGCTCTACGCTGGCAAGGCGTTGACGGCAGAGGCGCTGACTATAGAACTGAAACAACTGGGTTATCAGCAGGTCGGGTGGCCAACGCGCGCCGGTGAGGTGCAGCTGCAGCCCGGGCGGGTCGAATTGATCAGTCGGGGGTTTGATTTTGCCGATGGTAAAGAGCCGTCGCGACGTCTGGAATTGCGCTTTGCTAACGGTCGGTTACAGCAGCTCAGCAGTGCGGGTGAGGCGTTAGCCCTGGCGCGGTTGGAGCCGGTGTTGGTGGGAGGCATCTATCCGGCGGATAACGAGGATCGTGATCTGGTGCAGCTGGAGCAGGTTCCGCCGTTGTTGCTTCAGGCGCTGGTGGCGACCGAGGATCGGCATTTTTATCAGCACCATGGGATTTCGCTACGAGGGATCGCCCGGGCGACCTGGGCTAATTTGCGCGCAGGACGGGTGGTGCAAGGGGGGAGTACGTTAACCCAGCAGCTGGTTAAAAACTTTTTCCTCTCCAGCGAGCGTAGTTTACTGCGTAAGCTGATGGAGGCGCCGATGGCGATGTTGCTGGAGCTGCATTATGACAAGGATGAGATCCTTCAGGCCTACCTTAATGAGGTCTATCTGGGTCAGGCGGGAAGCCGAGCGATTCATGGCTTTGGTCTGGCCAGTCAGTATTATTTTGGCCGTCCGCTGGATGGTTTATCGGTCGAGCAATTGGCGCTGCTAGCCGGTTTAGTGAAGGGCGCGTCTTATTACGATCCACGCCGCTATCCGGAGCGTGCCAAAGCGCGCCGCGATTTGGTGCTCAGCTTGCTGCAGCAGAGCGGTGGGATTGATCAGCGTACAGCCCATCGAGCTACTCAGCAGCCGCTCGGTGTGGTGGCCAAGAGCAGTTTAACCAAAGGTGCGTTCCCCGCTTATCTGGATCTGGTTAAGCGTCAGCTACGCCGTGATTATCGCCAGCAGGATCTGGCCTCGGAAGGGCTGCAGGTGTTTACCAGTCTTGATCCGATCGTCCAGAGCCGCGCAGAGCAGAGTCTGCAGACCGTGGTGCAGCGCTTGCGGCAGCGTCATGGCGCTGCCATCGAAGGGCTGCAGGGGGCGTTGGTGGTCGGCAATAGCCA
>SDWN01000759.1 GCA_004195305.1 Neptunomonas sp.
GTATCGACCCCGGGTGGAATCTTGACCGACAGGGTCTTGGTGTTCTCGATCCGGCCGCGACCGCGACAGTCGGTACAGGGATCGGAAACCGTTGAGCCCTCGCCATGACAAGCAGGACAGGTCTGCTGCACCGAGAAAAAACCCTGCTGCATCCGTACCTGACCGATGCCACCACAGGTGCCACAGGTGGTCGGCTTAGTGCCCGCTTTAGCGCCTGTACCGCTACAGGTGTTACAGCCGATCAGGGTGGGGATGCGAATCTTCTTCTCGACTCCGCGTACCGCCTCTTCCAGATCGAGCTCCATGTTGTAGCGCAGATCCGCACCGCGCTGCACCCGCGAACGACCCCGACCGCCGCCTCCGCCGCCGAAGATATCGCCGAACACGTCACCAAACACATCGCCGAAGCCGCCATGTCCCTGGCCCGCACCGCCGCGCATATTGGGATCAACACCCGCATGACCGTACTGATCGTAGGCCGCTTTTTTCTGCGCGTCGGAGAGCATCTCGTAGGCCTCATTGGCCTCTTTGAATTTCTCTTCCGATGCTTTGTCACCGGGGTTACGGTCGGGGTGATACTTCATCGCCAGGCGACGATACGCCTTCTTGATATCCCGATCGGAGGTATCCTGGGAGACCCCCAGTACTTCATAGTAATCACGCTTGGACATAAAAAATCCGTTTGATAAACAACAACGCTAGTGCAAAAGCCAGATACAACAACGCGGAAGTATGGCTCCCGCGTTGTGTTTTACCGTCAAAAAAAGCTAAACGACTTACTTCTTGTCGTCTTTAACCTCTTCGAATTCGGCATCAACAGCATCATCAGCGGGAGACGCTTCGGCCTGCGGCTCAGCGCCAGCCGCTTGCTCGGCGGTCGCATCGGCATACATCTTCTGCGCCACACCGGAAACCGCTTCGGTCAACGCGGCGGTCTTGGCGTCGATATCGTCCTTATCGTCGCCCTTCAGCGCCTCTTCCACCGCAGCAATGGCGGTTTCGATCGCAGCCTTCTCTTCGTCGCTGGCTTTGTCACCGGCTTCTTCCAGCGTTTTCTTGCTGGTATGGACCATGCCATCAGCGGCGTTACGCGCACCGACCAGGGCCGCAAACTTCTCATCTTCAGCCGAATGGGCTTCAGCATCGGCAACCATCTGCTCGATCTCATCTTCCGACAAACCGGAAGAGGCCTTGATCACGATCGACTGCTCTTTACCGGTCGCCTTGTCTTTGGCCGAGACATTCAGGATACCGTTGGCGTCCAGGTCGAAGCTAACCTCAATCTGGGGCATGCCGCGCGGTGCGGGCGGGATATCGGCCAGGTCAAAACGACCCAGTGACTTGTTCTGGCTCGCTTGCTTACGCTCACCCTGAACCACGTGAATAGTCACCGCACTCTGGTTGTCATCAGCAGTTGAGAACACCTGCGATTTCTTGGTCGGGATGGTGGTGTTCTTCTCGATCACGGCCGTGGCCACGCCACCCATGGTCTCGATACCCAGCGTCAGCGGCGTTACGTCCAACAGCAGCACGTCTTTGACTTCGCCGGACAGTACCGCAGCCTGGATCGCAGCGCCCATAGCGACCGCTTCGTCCGGGTTAACATCCTTACGCGCTTCTTTACCGAAGAACGCTTTAACCTTTTCCTGTACCTGCGGCATCCGGCTCTGGCCACCGACCAGGATCACGTCATCGATCTCAGACGCGCTCAGACCTGCATCCTTCAGCGCCTGGGCGCAGGGGGCGATAGTACGATCGACCAGTGCCTCAACCAGTGATTCCAGCTTAGAACGGGTCACCTTAACGTTAAGGTGCTTAGGACCGCTGGCATCGGCAGTGATGTAAGGCAAGTTAACGTCGGTCTGCTGGCTGCTGGACAATTCAACCTTGGCTTTCTCCGCCGCTTCTTTCAGACGCTGCAGCGCCAGAGGATCGGTGTGCAGATCGATGCCGGTATCTTTCTTGAAGGACTCGGCGAGATACTCGATCAGACGTGAATCGAAATCTTCACCACCCAGGAAGGTATCACCGTTGGTAGAGAGCACTTCGAACTGGTGCTCGCCGTCAACTTCGGCGATTTCGATGATGGAGATATCGAAGGTACCGCCACCCAGGTCATAGACCGCGATGGTGGTATCACCACGCTTCTTGTCCATACCGTAGGCCAGTGCCGCTGCCGTCGGCTCGTTGATGATCCGCTTTACTTCCAGACCGGCGATCTTACCGGCGTCTTTGGTGGCCTGACGCTGGGAGTCGTTGAAGTATGCAGGCACGGTAATAACCGCTTCGGTCACCGATTCACCGAGGAAATCTTCGGCGGTCTTCTTCATCTTCTTCAGAATCTCGGCGCTGATCTGTGGCGGCGCCTGCTTGGTGCCCTTGATGTCGACCCAGGCATCACCATTGTCTGCTTCACAGATACCGTATGGCACCATCTTGATATCTTTCTGAACCACGTCATCCTTAAAACGACGACCGATCAGACGCTTGATCGCAAACAGGGTGTTAGTCGGGTTGGTGACCGCCTGGCGCTTGGCCGACTGACCGACCAAAACCTCTCCGTCTTCGGTATAGGCGATGATCGAAGGCGTGGTACGATCGCCTTCAGAATTCTCGATGACCTTTGGCTTGCCGCCATCGAGTACTGACACACAAGAGTTGGTGGTGCCCAGGTCAATACCAATTACTTTACCCATGTTTCGCTCCAGTCTTACTGTCCGGCTCGTAAGGTTATCGATACCGGCGGATTCTTGAATGATTATCTATATTGGTCTGTTTATTGCCGTTTCAAGGGCTGCTCGGAATAGCCGCTCAAAAAACAACCGAATCAACAGTCCTTATACTTTTTCGTCAATGCTCGGTGAAACCGGCTTTTTGCTACCGCCCTTGGACACCATCACCATCGCCGGACGCACCAGGCGCCCGTTGAGCTGGTAGCCCTTCTGCATCACATGCAAGACGGTGTTAGGCTCGACATTGTCGTTTTCAACCATCGACATTGCCTGGTGTAGCTGCGGGTCAAACGGTTCGTTCTGCGGATCAACCGGCACAACGTTGAACTTATTCAACGCCGCCACGAAACTACTCAGCGTCAGCTCCATCCCTTCACGGATCACCGTCACATCGGCGCCGTCGTTCTGCGCCGACTCGATGCCGCGCTCGAGGTTATCGACCACCGGAATCAGTTCTTCGGCGAACTTCTCCAACGCAAACTTACGCGCCTTGGAGACGTCCTGCTCGGCCCGGCGACGGACGTTTTGCACATCCGCCTGCGCCCGCAAGACCTGATCCTGAGCCTC
>SDWN01000760.1 GCA_004195305.1 Neptunomonas sp.
TCGACCTGATCGAAGAGGGCGGGCGGGTGATCCAGGCCACTCGTCTGTACGATGCCGATAAAAACGAAACACGCTCGATGCGCTCCAAGGAGGAAGCGAACGACTACCGCTACTTCCCCTGCCCCGACCTGCTGCCAATCATCATCGACGACGAATACGTCGAGGCGGTGCGTAAAACCCTGCCCGAGCTTCCCGACGCCCGGCATGCCCGTTTTATGACCCAGCATGGCCTGGGCGACTACGATGCCAGCGTGCTGTCCGCCTACCGCGACACTGCCGACTATTATGAGAGCGTCGCCAACGCCTCCGGCGACGCCAAGCTGGCCGCCAACTGGGTGATGGGCGAGCTGTCCAAGTTTCTCAATAGCAATAGCATCGCGCTCAAGGACAGTCCGGTGTCAGCCGAGTCCCTTGGCCAGTTACTGGTCCGAGTTAAAGACAACACCATCAACGGCAACGCCGCCAAACAGGTGTTCGAAGCACTGTGGAACGGCGGGGACAGCGTAGATGAAATCATCGATACCAAGGGGCTGAAACAGGTCACCGACAGCGGTGCCATCGAATCGATGGTCGATGCAGTCATCGCAGCAGCCACGAAGCAGGTTGAGCAATACCAGGCCGCCGAACCGGACAAGCGCGGCAAGATGCTGGGGTTCTTTATGGGCAAGGTGATGCAGGCTAGCAAAGGGGCCGCCAATCCGGGCCAGGTCAACGCACTGCTCAAATCAAAGCTGGATGCGCTCTGCGATTAGCGGATTAAATCGGGACTATTAACCTGGTGGACAAATAGGCTCCCTACCTATCTGTCCATCGCCCCGGCTCTTACCTACAAAAAAGGCTGCCGAAGTTGCGTGGAACTGCTTGATTTTACTGGGCTCACATGGGCCTTCGACCCATGATGACGCATCCTTGCGTCTTCTCTTAACCCGCCGGGTTAATAGAGAAGACAGCCAATGGCTGCCTTTTTTGACCCTCTGGTTAACTATCAGTCCGCTGCAAAGCAGTAGAACTTACCCGCACCCCCGGTTTTAGTTAGGTTTTCCTGGCTGCAGCCGCGCGATGCATGCGCTGAATTCCAGGAGGTATTGCCGCCACCGTGGCGGTCATGATGCCCCACCTGGGCGCTGCCCTCGCCACTGCTGGTCCAGTTTTTACAGGTGTGGTCCTGCG
The DNA here is from genome assembly GCA_004195305.1 of Neptunomonas sp. Lineage (GTDB taxonomy): Bacteria > Pseudomonadota > Gammaproteobacteria > Pseudomonadales > Balneatricaceae > Motiliproteus. Next base: position 1,171 of record SDWN01000760.1, read on the forward strand.
CATCCGGGAAGTAGCCGGTGCCGTCTTCCGGAGTGCCGGTGAGAATATCGTGCTCATTAGGCTTGTCACCCCGGCCTTTAATTCGCCGTCCCGACTCATCCAGCGCAGTCTCCAGGGTGATGCTCTTATTGTATAGATGCAGATCCGTCAGGTGGGCGGCTATGAGCGTCCCGTTAGCGTTATACCAGGGGCCGCTACCGATCCGGGAGCGGGCAAACACACCCCGTGCATCAGCAGCCTCGGTGCTCAGATAAGCGCGCCAATCACGATCACCGGCACCTGCGGCGGTCGCCAGCTTTTTACAGTGCGCATCGGCGCCTTTCAAGCCACCCAGATCGCCGCCATTGCCCATGCCAACACTGGTGACAAAAAAACCCATCGACCGCTCTGACGCCTCCAACATGAACGCCCCCGGCAACAGACTGACACCCAGCGCAACAGCAATTATTATTTTTTTCATGTCCCCGTCTCCACAACTATTTCGACTGAGCAGCAACTCAGAGCGCATAAACACACCCCCGAGTAGCCTCGCTTTATATCAACAACGCTATATCAACAACGCTATATCAAACCATTTCAAATTCAATCTCATGCTCAATATAGTCCAAGTCAGCACTGCTGCAGGCCCAGCGGTTTAGCCTCTATCCGATCAAGAGCCAGGATTTCCGCCTTGACGATATGCGCTTGCTCACCCAAGCCTAGCAGGCTAATCCTGCTGACTGATCAACCGCCCGATAACATCGATCAGCGCATCCAATTCACTCAGCAGATGCGCGCGTTGCTGCGTTGACAGGCCATTAATAAGCGCGACCATGTAGTCGCTGCGCTGGCGCTGCGTGTTTGCCAGCAGATGCTGCTGCGCCTCAATGCGAAAGCTATTGGGACTGAGTATCAGCGTTTGAATTCGGGCATGAAACGGCTGCTTATTCGACCTTATCATCAACGCCTGCTCTAATTCATCGACCCAGAGGCTGCGATACTCTAACCACTGCAACTCGCTATCCGGCAGGCCCACCAGCTGCTTTAAGGCGTTACGCTGAGCGCTATCCAGGCGACCGATCCAACGCAGCATACGCTCACGATAAATATCATAGCGACGCCCTACCCGCTCGGATGCACTGCGCTCAAGATAGGCTTCGCGCTGGCTATCGATCTTCTTGCGCAGCGCGCCCAGCAGCTGCTGTTGCTGGTCCTGGTCGATCTGTTCTAGCAGCGCAACCGCCAATGGAGCCAGGCTTGATCGCAGCGCCAGCCAGCTCCGCTCAACCTCAACCCGCCACGCCTCAAACAGCGCGGGATCCAGCGGCCGAGATTGCACCCCGGCCCGGATAGCGAATAACAGCGCCTGATACTGAGGCAATTGAGTCTGTCGATGCTGGGCGTGCCATTGCCGCACCAGGGGCTCAAGCTCAACATGTTGAGCCGAGGTCAACTCAACGTAATCATCGACCCAGCCAAACAACAACCAATCCAGATTATTGTAAGCGAGACGGTAGCTGCTGCAACCGGACACAAACAGCAGCACGAGAACAAGCATCAACCCCCACCGAGTACTACGCCTAATAACACCGTCTCCTGTAACTTCACTATGGGTTAACTCTAGCAGCCGCTAAGAGCCGACACACAGCGCCAGGAGCCGCGAAGCAGGGGTTTAAGGAGATAAATGGAGGCACATTGAGCGGCGCTGAAACATCTAGGAGGCTGTCCGAGAATAGACTGACCTACTGCGAAATTCGCATTTCGGCCAGATTTCCCGCTCAGTTTTGTCAAATAGAACCACTATTATTCGCAAATGACCGATAAATCTGACTCAAAATGCGCCTCTCTCGCTACGGTCGCTATTCTCGGACTGCCTCCTAGGGTAACTGCTCGTTTTTCTTATCGACAGCGACTTTCAGCCAGACGCTTGCAGCAAGCCGCGAATCAACTCCGCCGTCCGCAAAGGTTGTTCCATCGGGAAACAATGCCCTGCACCCCATTGCTGATAGCTGATATTCGGATTCAACGCGGCGGCACGCTTGGCGCCTTTGAGCAAAAACGGGAAACTAGCTGACGCGCAGATAATGTGCACCGGGATCTTCACCTCTTGCAGCGCTTGCAGCAGCCGGGTGGGATAGCTGGCAAAAAT
>SDWN01000761.1 GCA_004195305.1 Neptunomonas sp.
TCACTATTCAATCAAAAGGAGTTTGTTATGAAAAAAAACCTATGTATCTACTTCATGACCGCAATTAGCCTGCTCTTCGCCGGGCAGGTTCTGGCTATTAATTCTGCTGACGTCAGTCAGACAGGGGATGGGAATGATGCTGAAATTCTTCAGAGGGTAGGCGACGGTAACGACGCCGATATCAATCAAACCGGGAGTAATAACTTTGCCTATAGCAAACAGAACGGTGCCGGAAATGACACCGATATCACTCAAACCGGTGACAAAAACCGCGCGAATGTCTGGTTGGGCCAAACCCATGATACTTCCAGTTACGACAACAACTCTGCCCAGGTCAACCAGACCGGTTATAACGACCGCGCAGAAGTCATCCTCATGTCTAACAGCGGTACCAACATCACCATTGACCAGGAAGGCTCAATCGGAGGCTCCAGCTCCAACGGTTTTAACAACTACGCTGGCGCTGGCGGTTACGCGACCAACGGTACACAGAATATCAGCCAGACTGGCTACAACAACAGAGCTGAAACCAGTCAGAGTGGCTCTGATCAGACTGCCGACATAACCCAGATCGGTAACGACAACAGCTATGATCACGGTGCCAAAGCATGGGGATATAACAATACAGCTTCAATCAAACAAGGCTATGGCAGCAATGGCTATGCGACTGGCAACGAGGGTTATATTTATCAGGATGGTTCTTTGAACAGTGCCATCATCGAACAAAGTGTCAGCAGCGAAAATTTTGCCGATGTCAATCAGCAAGGGGATTTGAACAGCGCTTCTGTTTCTCAGGGGGTAGGTGACGGTAACTCAGCTGACGTCACCCAGACAGGCGACAGTAACACCTCAAATATCTACCAAGAAGGTGCCTGGAATTCTGTCATTGTTGACGCAACTGGCGACACAAATCAAATCGACGTTTCGCAAGGCGGTGATGCTCTCGGGTACGGTGCTGATCATGTCAGTGGTACAACAGCAACCCTGAATATCGAAGGCAGCACCAACAAGATCATTGTCGATCAGGGTTATGGCGGTGGCAACGACACCACCATAACTTACAGAAACACCAACGACACTGATTCAACCGTTGAGCAATATGGCCGTAACAACAATGCTACCATCGACATCGCTGGTAGTGGTAACAGCGATGGTATCATTTCCCAGTTCGGTTCTGAAAATGATGCAACCATTCTTGTCGAGGGAAGCAACAATACGTATTCTTCGTTGATTCAGTCGGGCGATTACAACGAAAGCGTCATTGACATTTTCGGCGATAACAACAGCGCCGACATCGTTACTGCCAACGGGAGTAACAATATTGCACTCATCGATATTGATGGCAGCAGTAACGTGGCAGATATCTCTATGATCGGTAATAGTAACTTGGCCAGCATCACTCAAATCGGGGCAGGAAACATGAGTTCAATCATGCAAAATGGTGGTGGTAACGAAGTTATCATTTCGCAGTCGACCCCATAGTCTACGCTAAAACCATAAACGCCTGCAGCCCCTGGGTTGCAGGCGTTTATCTCCCTCCCCTTTACGTTTATTTCTACACAAAAACAGCATTGTCTTATTTTTCGATTATAATGAAAACATAGATGCCATAATTATTGCGGATAGCCACTTACATGAGTATTTCCAAGACGGCCATCATCACAGTCATCTCCCTCGCACTGCTCTACCCGTCGTGCAAACCGGCATGGGCAGAGGAGATTGAAGTCAACGGGCTGATTGTCAATCAGGTCCAAACCCGACTGGGGCAAGAATTCTACCGACACTTTAGTACACTATGGGGGGACCCACGGATTTCCTTTCAATACAACATAGAGGTTCGAGAACTTGCTGATGCTCGCTGGGGCAGCTTAATCACTGTCAGAGTTAATGGCCATGATGCCTACCGACAAGGGATTCGACCCCGCTCGGGCAAGGCGGAAGAAGAGGCAAGAAAATCGATACCGCGAGTCAAAAACTATCTGGGGTATCTGATCAAGAGCAACGGCAACGGAGACACAGAAGACTTGAAGGGGGATGGCCTGTAATTTTGGAGGAGACGATGAAGAAACTAATCTACCCTGCGTTACTGATATTCATTTTGCTTTACGGCCAAGCAGCATTTGCCGACCAACTGGTCTACACACCGGTTAACCCATCCTTTGGTGGGAACCCCATCAACGGAAGTTTTCTGTTAAGCCAGGCGCAGGCACAAAACGACACAACCGATCCGGCATCAGAGATCGACCACAGTCGTGACCCCATGGAGTACTTTGAAGAGAGTCTGGTCCGCCGGGTACTGAATAATCTTGCCAGCAATATTGTCGATGACGCCTTCGGCGCCAGCGACTCCGCTGATCTGGCCAGTGGTCATTATCAATTCGGTGACTACAGCATCGATATTGATAATTCTCTGGGTGACAATGTCAACGTGACGATCATCGATCTTATCACCGGCAATACCACCACCGTCGAAGTGCCGACCAATTATTGACCAGGAGATTTCAGCTAATGCCTTCCTATACCCACAGCCTAGTCCTCTTTCTTCTGCTTACCGCTATTTCCGGTTGCTCGCCGAAGATGGCGACGCTGATGTCCAAACCGGCTGAATTAACGCAACAGACCGCGTCGAAGCGTGAACTGCTCTCATTGCCTTCACCAAAGGGGCAAATCAAGGTTGCTGTCTACAGTTTTCGCGACCAGACAGGCCAATACAAACCGCTCCCCAACGTCAGTTCCTTTTCTACCGCCGTCACGCAGGGGACCACAACCTTGCTGATTCAGGCCCTCAAAGACTCCAAATGGTTTATCCCCCTCGAGCGGGAAGGCCTGCAAAACCTGCTGACGGAAAGAAAAATCATCCGCGCCACACTTGAGAAAAATGGGCTGGATGCCAAACAGCAACTACCACCGCTGGACGTAGCCAACCTGATTCTTGAGGGTGGCATTGTCGGTTACGACACAAATCTTGTCACAGGCGGACTGGGAGCGAAATACTTCGGGCTTGGTGGTTCAACCAAATACCGCATGGACCAGATAACCGTCAATTTACGTGCCGTTGATCCCCGCTCGGGGCAAGTACTAAAAACCGTTTCGACCTCTAAAACAGTTCTTTCTCGTGAAATTTCAGCTGGTATTTTTCGTTTTGTGGAATTCAAACGCTTACTTGAAGTAGAAATGGGTGTGACTACTAACGAACCGATTCAGCTTGTGGTTCAGGGAGCGATCGAAAAGGCCGTGACCTGTCTCTTATACACATCT
>SDWN01000040.1 GCA_004195305.1 Neptunomonas sp.
CGCCGTGTCGTGGAAAATCTGGTTGTTTTCGGCCCAGGAGATCACCGTGCGTGGTGACATCAGCGTCGACAGATCACCCGCGGCAAACCCTTGGCGGGTCAGATCGGCGACCGCCACCATCTTGTCGATCAGGTCATGGCCGCGTTCGTCGGCATACGCCGGGACTCGGCCCTGGACGATAGCGACCTCGTCCGCTCGAGGCAGATAATTGAGGCTGGCAACGATGTTCCAGCGATCGATCTGCGCCTGGTTGAGTACCTGCGTGCCGTGGTACAGGCCGTTGAGGTTACCCAGACCGACGGTGTTGGCGGTGGCGAACAGGCGGAAATAGGGGTGCGGATGGATCACCTCGTTCTGGTCCAGCAGGGTGAACTTGCCGTCACGCTCGAGGATGCGTTGGATTACGAACATTACGTCGGGACGGCCAGCGTCGAACTCGTCAAAGATCAACGCGACTGGACGGCGCAACGCCCAAGGTACGATGCCTTCTTGAAATTGAGTCACCTGTTTACCGTCGCGCAGGCTGATGGTGTCTTTACCGACCAGGTCCAGGCGGCTGATATGACCGTCCAGGTTGATTCGTACGCAGGGCCAGTTAAGCCGTGCTGCAACTTGCTCGATATGGGTCGACTTGCCGGTGCCGTGCAGCCCCTGGATCATCACCCGGCGATCCTGGGTGAATCCGGCCAGGATCGCCAGGGTGACATCCTTGTTGAAGCGGTAAGCCGGATCGATCTCTGGTACATGGTCGTCGCGTTCGCTGAAGGCAGGAACCTTAAGCTCGGAATCAATTCCGAACAACTCGCGTGCCGAAACCAATCGATCAGGTTGTTGAATCTGTATATCACTCATTTGACTCTGTCTCCCAGAGGTGGGCATCTTGTCCGACATTGTAGTGGGCTGGCTCGAGTAGGGGAGGGGCCAGTTGCTATGATTGAGTGTGGCCAGAGGTGTGGTCAGCCTCCTAGACGCGGTACGGATAGAAAACTGCTCCGTTGATCACCGGTGCGGATACAGTAAAAGTTAGGTTGATTGAATAGTCATGCGCTAGATCAACGTGCCCAAGTCGCCAAGGCCTGTAAGCTGGAACGTATTCATATTAAAGGAATTTGGAGGTCAAATGGAGCGATTAACAATTGGAGAGATATCGGTGCTACTCGTTGAGCCTTCGAATGCTCAAATGATGGTATTCGAAAAATCTATCCAAGATGCCGGAGTGGTGAAAATTTCACGGGTAAAAAGTGGCAGCGAAGGGCTTAAAGAGGCAGAACGCTATCCTCCAGATCTAGTCGTTTCTTCATTATACCTACCAGACATGACAGGATCTGAATTGCTTGAGACGCTGCGTGAAAATCCGCGCACCGCCGCGACCCCCTTTATGTTGATCTCTAGTGAAACGAAGTTTGTTGCTCTCGATCCGGTTAGGCAGGCTGGTGCTGTAGCAATTTTGCCCAAGCCTTTTACCCAAGACCAGATGAACCAGGCTATCTATGCCACCCTCGATATACTTGATCCAGATGTGTTAGGTGTAAGCAGTATCGATATAGAGTCGCTCAAAATACTGTTAGTGGATGACAGTATTCTGGCTCGCGAATATATGCTGAGATTGCTGGGGTCGTTAGGAATAAACGATATTACCGAAGCCTGTGATGGTCAACAGGCTATCGATCTTATAGAGAACGAATCGTTTGACCTCGTGATTAGCGATTACAACATGCCCAACATTGATGGAAAAGGGCTGACTGTTCATATTCGAAATCACAGCCGTATGTCGGGTCTCCCTATTTTGATGATCACAAGCGAGGAGAACCCCGACCGACTGGCGGCCCTGCAGGCGTCCGGTGTCTCGGCTATCTGTAAGAAACCCTTTGATCTTAAAAATATCCGAGACCTGATTGAGCAAGTCGTTAGCTGAAGACTCCACTAAGGAGCCCCTGAGTAAGCCCTCTGTTTTGATCCAGAACGCCTTGCCAAGGCTACAAAAGAGAACCTTTACTGGCTATCGACGCTTTAAGCGGCAAGATCGACCGGTAGCTGGCCAAGATCAAAGAGAAGTTGACCGACAAAAAGGGTACACCGATCAACGTGCTCGATGACAAAATGTGATTGTCTGATGTAATCAAAACGCTAGGAAACATGGGGCTTTCAGCCTTTTACTTAGTGCCTTTGTGAAATATCCGGGTTAAGCCCGCTGAGTTAGTGGAAGAGGAGCAGCCGGAGGCTGAATTGTCGTAACGGACCAGCAGTGCTTACATTAAATACGATCTCTTTAGGAGTCTGTCGGGTGCTATAAAAAAACACTTAAATCCACAGGCTTGCTCGTTATACACCCATAGCCCCCACTCGGTATCTGTCGATACGCGTGGCAGCCAGCGGCAAGTATCGGCCCATAACGCGTTTGGACACGGTGAAGGCCAGGTCTCTTTAGCGGTTTTTGGCGGCGCGTTTAGCCCTGGCTGAATCCAGAGTCTGACTGATCAGGGCGTTGATCGTCATCGGTCCGACTCCGCCGGGGACCGGTGTCAGGGCCGAAACACGGTTTTCCAATCCTGTTTTTTCGATATCGCCAATACCGCCGGGGTGATAGCCAGCATCGATAACCACTGCACCATCGCGTATCCAATCCGCCCGAATTAGCTCGGGCTGGCCCACGGCTCCGACCAGAATATCGGCCTGACCCACCAGCTCGGAAAGGTTTCGGGTTCGAGAGTGGCAGATCGTAACTGTGGCATTGGCATTGAGCAGCATAGCTGCCATCGGCTTACCGAGGATCGGACTGCGGCCGATGACTACGGCATGCTTCCCCTCCAGTTCAATATCGTAGTGTCGCAGCAGGGTCATGATCCCTGCCGGGGTGGCTGAACCATAAGCCGGTTCGGCCATGGCCATACGACCAAAACCTTCGGTGGTGACCCCATCTACGTCTTTTTCCAACGCGATGGCATCAAAACAGGCGCGTTCGTCGATCTGTGCGGGTACCGGGTGTTGCAGCAGGATGCCGCTGACATCGGGGTCACGATTGAGTTGGTCAATCTGAGCCAGCAGCTCTTCGGTGGTGGTGCTGGCCGGTAATTCGATTTTTCGAGAACCCATACCCACCCGTGCGCAGGCATTAACCTTCATCTGCACATAGGTTGCCGACGAAGGATCGTCGCCCACCAGCAGAGTGGCTAACACCGGTTGACAGGCTCCTGCTGCCATTAGCTTATCAACGGATTTTTTCAGCATTGCTTCGCGGCTTTGGGCCAGGCTCTTGCCATCCAATATCAGGCTCGGCATTGTCAGATCCTCCGG
>SDWN01000042.1 GCA_004195305.1 Neptunomonas sp.
CATTTATACCTATAAACTGCGCTTTTTCGGTCGTTTTTGCCTAGTCTCGGCGGCCTCGCTAACGCTTTTCAACAGCCTGCTGATATGGAATGATGGCGCATCCATGCGCAGAGCTATTACCCTGCAGGCTTAATCGTTATTTTTTCTTGGCTGGGTTTTTCTTACCCGTACCACCCTTCTTAGTCGGTTTTTTGCTTTGCTCCGGCACCCGGAATAGCAGGTAGGTATCGGTCAGCAGATCAGGAATTTCTTCGCATAAGCCCTGCATAAGCTGGGTGTCAGCGCGCATCTTCTGCAGCTCAGCATCATCCTCAAACAGCTCTGAGGCGATCATCATCGGCAGCAGGAGCTCGGCCATCTCCTCTTCGTGGTCCCCAAACCAGGCTTTATCGCGCATGAATACGCCTTCCATGAAACCCTGGCACCAGACCGTCAGCAGGGAGTCTTCGTCCAGGCTCAAGTCGCAGGGCAGCTCGGGTGGCTCTTCGTGTTCAAGCTCATCGCAGATCCCCAGCAATTCGCGACGCAATAACGCTTCGATCCGCGCCTGCTGCGCGCTGTCGGCATAATTGGGCTGGCCGTCGAAGAGGGTCTCCAGCCATTCGGCCTCGTCAATCGCCACCGGACAGATTGCGATAGCGGTCAATAATCCGTGCAGGCTGGGGTAGTCCAGCGCTTCTTCGGAGACCGCAGTAGAGAATAGAAACGTCTCCAGTTCGTCGATTTCGTTTTCGTCGAGCGGTTGCTTATCGGCGCGATCCAGGGTCATGGGTGCTCTCTTGATTGGGGGCTGAAAATGGGGGGAGGGTATAAGCTCGCATTGTACGCGTTGGATCTGTCAGAGGATACGTTTAACGCTGCAGGTATGGGGTATCAAACACCGCTTTGGGGTGATTACTCACGGAAACACTGTCGCGGAGGTTTCTTGTCCGGGCGGGAAAGCGGATAATCGCCGGCATGTTGAATCTTGCTCTCGAACGTCTACGCACCACCTTCGGTTACGATAGTTTTCGCCCGCCTCAGGATCAGGTTGTACAAACCCTGCTAGATGGCGGCGATGCTCTGGTGCTGATGCCTACCGGCGGCGGTAAATCGCTGTGCTATCAGCTGCCCGCACTGATCCGTGAAGGCACCGCTATTGTTGTGTCACCGCTGATCGCGTTGATGCAGGATCAGGTTCGGGCGCTGTCGCAGCTGGGGATACGGGCGGCGTTTCTGAACTCCACGCTGGATTATGCCAAGGTACGCCAGGTCGAAAACGATCTGCTCAATGGCCAGCTGGAACTGCTCTATATCGCCCCTGAGCGGCTGCTGCAGCCGCGCACGCTGGAGTTAGTGAGTCGCGCTAAGCTTTCGCTGTTTGCGATCGATGAGGCCCACTGTGTGTCGCAATGGGGGCATGATTTCCGTCCCGAGTACCTGCGGCTCTCGGTGCTGCATCAGCAGTTCCCAGCCATTCCCCGGATCGCGTTAACCGCAACGGCGGATCAGCGTACCCGTGAAGAGATCATTCAGCGCCTGGCGCTGGAAGATGCCGCCATCTTCGTGCAGGGTTTCGATCGTCCTAATATCCGTTATCGCATCACCCAGAAGCAGAGTGCGCGGCAGCAGCTCAAAAAGTTTATCCAGACCGAGCACAGCAACGACGCCGGTATCGTCTACTGTCTGTCGCGGAAAAAGGTCGATGAGACCGCTGCCTGGCTCTGCGCCGAGGGCTGGCACGCCTTGCCCTATCATGCCGGCTTACCGGCGGCGACCCGGGCCGAGCACCAGCACCGGTTCCTGACCGAAGAAAAAGTGATCGTGGTGGCGACGATCGCTTTTGGGATGGGGATCGATAAGCCCAATGTGCGTTTTGTCGCGCATCTGGATCTGCCCAAGAGTGTTGAAGCCTATTACCAGGAAACCGGCCGCGCCGGGCGTGACGGTGAGCCAGCCGATGCCTGGATGGTGTACGGGCTGCAGGATGTGATCTTCCTCCGGCAGATGCTAGACAGCTCGGAGGCCGGGGAGCTGCAAAAGCAGATCGAACGCCAGCGACTCGAGGCGATGCTGGGATTGTGCGAGGTGACCAGTTGCCGGCGTCAGGCGCTGCTGGGTTATTTTGGCGAGCCGGATCATGCCGCCTGTGGCAACTGTGATACCTGTCTCTCGCCGGTCGAGACCTGGGATGGCACCGAGGCGGCGCGTAAGGCGTTGTCGACCGTGTATCGGACCGGGCAGCGCTTTGGCGTCAGCCACCTGGTCGATGTGCTGGTGGGTAAGGCGACCGATAAGGTTAAGCAGTACGATCATCACAGTGTATCGACCTTCGGCATCGGTAAGGAGCTCGGTGTGCAGGAGTGGCGCTCGCTGTTTCGCCAGTTGGTGGCGCGGGGGCTGCTGGATGTCGATCATAACAGCTACGGCGCGCTGCGATTGTCCGAGCGCAGCCGGCCGCTGCTCAAAGGCGAGCAAGCCCTGGAGCTGCGCCGTGATCAGGGTGAGAATCGCTCGCGTGAGCGTAAGTCGTTGCGGGTGGCCAGCCATCAGCGCCTAAATCAACTGCAGCAGGGATTATGGGAAGCGCTGCGGGGGGTGCGGAAAAAACTGGCCGACCAGCAGGATGTACCGCCTTTTTATATTTTCCACGATGCCACGCTGATGGAGATGGTTGAAAAACAACCCGCGACCCTGAGCGCCCTGGCGCATATCAATGGAGTCGGTAAGACCAAGCTGGAGCGCTATGGTGAGGCGTTTCTACAGGTGTTGGGCCGCAGAGAACAGGAGCAACCTCAGACCCAGGATCGGCAGCAGCTGGTCGATCTGTTGCAGGCGGGGATGACTCCAGAGCAGGCCGCTCAGCAGTTGCAGATCAGCCCCAAAGAGGTGTTGCAGCAAATTGCCGCCGTGATCGAACGTGATGCGATACCGCTGGCCCGGCTGCTCGATCTGGCCGAGACTGACCGGGTGCAGATGGAGACCGCGTTGCTGCATTTTCACGATGCCGGAATCCGCGATCTGAACCAGGTAGCCCAGAGTCTGGATGCCGCATTTGAGCCCGCACTGCTGCGCTGTGTGCGGATGGAGCTGCAGCGCACGCAGCGGCTATGATGGTGCGGCGGTTGGTTTGTTTGTGGTTAAGGCGCTCACAACGTGTTTGGCGCTGAGTCGGGGCTGGCGCTATGGGGGCTGTTCAGTAGCGGCTTTATCTCGGCCACACTGCTGCCCGGTGGTTCCGAGCTGCTGCTGCTGTATCTCTGTCTCTTATACACATCT
>SDWN01000044.1 GCA_004195305.1 Neptunomonas sp.
AGATGTGTATAAGAGACAGGACATTGATCGTCGGTGTCACGACGCCCTGGATGAAATCGATCGCAATCGGGTAATCGGCCTTCATGGTGTGCGTATACACGTCCTTGAGGCCTTCGATCGTAGTGACCTTGGTATGGATGGTTTTCTTGCGCAACCAACCGCCGCCAGTGGTCCAGGTATCACCATCAATTGATATATTTTGGAAACTGTCGGGATACTGTTCGAGCGTGCGGTTTAGGACGCCAACATCCGTATCACTATCGACCACGATGCTCAATTCTGTGGCTGTCTTAGGGACCCAAACTGACGTGTCGGTGTAGTCTTGATTGGTTAACAGCACGTTTGCATCCACAGCCACGTACAGGTACCACTGCCCACCTGTACCAGTAGACTCATTTCCGCCAACAAACACTTTAGTCACATCTTTCTTTGCGGCGATCTCCTTCTCAGCAACCTCCTTGTAACGGATGGTGTAGGCGTCTCCTTCGGCATACGTTGGCACACCCGACCCGCTCTCTCCCTCGAGGGTTTCGGACTCAAGCAGAGGCTGTTTATCGGTATAGAAAATATCCTGGCTGGCCCAGCTATTATCTTTCGATAGCAGGTCTGCTAGGCCGTTATCACCAAACAGATTAAAACTATTCTTCTCGTATTTGGTGACTGTCGTTTGGGTCTTCGACTGTCCTTCGACCCAGATATAGTAGAGCGATTCCTCTTTGATGCCGTCGCGATCAAGGTCACGGCGGGTATCAAAACTGGCTTCCACTCCATCGGTGATAGTCACACCTGCGAGGTCAGACTGTCCAGGTCCAGATCCAGTCTGCAATACGTAGTTGATCGCCTCGATCGCTCCGTCTGCGCTCACCGGATTGGCCGCGACGGTGCCGAAGTAGACGCTGTGGATCATCTTGCCAGCAGAGACTTCATAGACATCTTTCTGCAGCGTGAAGCTGTCGATGATGGTGATCCTGCCCTCGCGGTCGGTAGTGGTATCAATCCGATCCAGCACCAGATCAAAGCTGCTGTAGTTCTTGATATCGACATTGGTATAGCCGTTGGCGACGCGCAGGCGGCCGTTGCCGGTACTTAACACCTGACCCGCCAGTACAATCTCACCGCCCTCGGGAATAATTTCCTCGACCACGATGGCCCGGCGACTGGCATCGTAGAAGCCATCGACCGGCACATCGTCAGCCCCGAAAGTAATGCCGCTGAGGGTGATGCCATTGCTGTCGGTAAAACTGGTGGTGCGATTGCCCGGATTAAAGGTCGGAGCGATTTCCAGTGTAATGGTGTCGACGCCGCTCTGAATCAGGCCGTTGACGTTGAGGAAACGGGCGGTGATATTGATCTTGCCTTGCGCCAGGATGCGGGAGTTGTCGGTGTTGATTGCGGTGGTCAACTCCGTCAGGTCGGAAGACGGCAAATCTGGAGTAGAAGGGTTATTGGTGTAATCCAAGGTAGGCAGGACAACACCTAAATCAAGCCCTGGGAACAGCGAGCTAAGCAGGTCGATGACAGCAGCTGAATTTCCAAACGACAAGGCTTTTGCCCGCTGAGCATCGAGATTAATGTACTGGCGCGGATCTTTATTGGTATGGAACCAGCCTTCGGTGTTCAAACTAAAATCGCGTCCCGCGAAAATATCGATGGTCTCCGCGCGCAAGGTACCGGAGACGATGATACTGCCTTCGATATTATGGATTTTCAGGCCACCGTTCTCGTTGATCACATCGCCAACGATGTACATATCCTGATCGAGGCTACCGAGAATAACCGCCAGGTTAGAGGGATTGGCGGGCAGGTCGTACTGGCTGATCGACAGCGCATCCTGGGTGATCTTGATATTCGGCTTATCGCTATCCGTGGCGTTTCCGCTGATATTGGCGGTACCAAACCAGACATTACCCGGCGCAAATACGGTATAGACACCGTCGATAACCTGGACCTTCTTGTTGTCTTTGATGATCGCATCGTTGATGACCGACGTCAGCGGTGTGGCGTTGTGGATATCGATCTGGGCGCCCGAACGAGCAATCAACTGACCGTTATCCACCAGGGCAGTATAGGCCTGTTGTGCCAGAACCTTTTCAACGCTGGACAAGCCATCGCGCTCGATGAAGATCGAACCAGGAGCGGCGTAAATATCTGGAATATTGAGGAATAGCGAGTCGAGTTCACGTTTAACCACCAACTGGCCATCGCTATTGTTACTATTGATATCCCCTGGCTGCAGTCTGGATTCAGGCTGCAGGGTCCACAGACTGGTATCCGAGTAATTCTCGAGCGGCAGGATCAGCCCGGTGGTAGCACCCTGATACTGGTACCGAACTCCGGTGCTGGAACCCTCAGAAACCGGCACGAAGACCACGCTGCCGGCGAGGACCTGGGTGAAGTACTCGGTCAGCCCCAAATCATCCAGAGTCTCATCGAGTGCATCAAGTTGTACCTGATAGCGCGCCAGGGCTTCGCTATCACCGGTATGGTTAATGATCCAAGACACCAGTTGCTCGCGTTGCTCCAGCAACAGATTGCCGACATTGACGTAAGAGACGGTCGGGGTCTCCATCTCGACCGGTTTGATGACATAGAACTTACCATCGATAGCACTGGCAAAGCTCTGGGTTACATCACTGTCATAGATGGTTTGATCGGCATCGGGCGTGGTGGTGCCCAGATCTTGCCAGATACCACTCTGGGAATAATCCTGGGTTTCCAGAATCACCGAGTCGCTGCCGTCAGAGGTGTCCGGCAGATACTTATAGTAATGCCCGACAGTGCCACCGGCCAGTGCACCGCTGACCGCCTGAATGATAGTGTCTTGAGAGATCGAAAACGCGATCGCGTTTAGATCCAGGTAGGCATACTCGTACTTGAGCCTCGCCGGTAACGCCTTGGTGATCGTGGCGCTACTGTCGCTGGGATCTGGGATCTCCATTTTAACCTGTGCCAGCTCGGCGTCACTGAGCAGGCGCTGCTCGGCGTAGCTGAGCTCGCTCTGCTCAACGGTTTTGGCCAGCCGGTCTACAATATTGCCGTCGGCCAGATCGGCATCCACCACGCCGCCAATTTTGACCGGTAAGATCCGCAGTGCACTCATATTATTCAGACCGGCTTCGATGTGCGCTTCGCTGCCGATAGTAACGCTGTTGACTACCGTATCGCTGGCACCATCGGGAACCTCCATTCCGTAGGGGATTAACGAAATGCTCAGGGCCATACCCGTGGTAGTGGCACGCTCCTGGCCGATACCGGTATGGGTC
>SDWN01000046.1 GCA_004195305.1 Neptunomonas sp.
CATACATATCGGCCATCACCCAGGAGGCACCGAGGCTGATCGACCCCACCTGGCGATTGCCTTCGGCGTCCTGCTTATCACCGATCCCCTGGTGACAGTGGTCACAGCTGGTCTGCTCACCCCGCACGAAGCGGGTGGAGTTCCAACGCTGATCGGCGCTCTGCGCCTGCTCGCCCTGCAGATCGTCGATGATATTGCAGCCACGCTGGATCGCCCGTACATCCTCAGGGCTATACCCCTGCAGCGACGGAGCGGCAGCTGTACGCATCGCAACATAGGGGGAGCTGTAAAAGCCTGCGGCCTGTAACTGGTAGCGGGCGAATTTTTCGGTACAGCCCTTGGTCAAGACGACCTCGGCATTGCGGAGCTGCTGCCGCTGCTGGTGTTTATCCACAGACACCAGGTAGACCAGCAGCAGCGCTGTGAAAACCAGCGACACACGCACCAGCCGTTGTCCCAACAACGCCTCTAGCCTGATCATAACGCCGCCCTCATATAGCCCTCGCCCAAACGAAGGCTGTGAGCCACCATGCGGGCAAAGATACGCAAGTCCCGAATTGCCGGATCATACAGCGTCGGGACGAAACCGTTCATGCGCGCAGGGCTGGCGTAGCAGCGCATCAGCCGTTCTTCGAAAGAGACCCGCTTATCCAACGCCGCATCGTAGCGGTCGGACCCGACGAAACCGTAAGCAAGATCTTCCGGGGTATGGCAACCCGCACAGCTGTGCACCGGGTCACCGCTAGTCTTACGGGTGAAGCGCCAGCCGTACCGCTCGGTATGGTAAAACAGGTTGTAGCCGTTTTTTACCGCCCGCACGAAATAGCCGTCTTGGCCAAACTCGGTCACACCATAGCGCTGCTGGAACTGCTCCCAACCGGGCTCTTGCCAAACCGTTGCGTGGAACACCGGATAACCGCTACTACGATGCGCCCAGATCACCGCAGCCACCAGCACGACCGTGATGAGATAGGGGGTGATGATCTGTCGCTTCGATCGAAGAGGGGGATGAACAGGGGACGCGACAGCAGATTCCATGATCAACCCTCAATGCCTACTCGGAAACACGGTCATGGAGAGCGGCGGTTGATCGCCCTCATCCCTACCCTGAACACGCTGCAGATAACGCTCGTAATCACGGCCGCACATCGGCTTGGCAAACAGATAGCCCTGGCCAAAATCACAGCCCAATTCCCGCAGGAAGTCATACTGATCTTGCGTCTCGATCCCTTCCGCCACCACCTTCAGATCCAGGCTGTGCGCCATAGCGATAATCGCCCGTACCAGCGAGGCATCATCGGTGTCATGGGGCAGGTCGGAGACAAAGCTACGATCGATCTTGAGCAGGTCGAAGCGGAACCGCTTGAGGTAACTCAGCGACGAGAAGCCGGTACCAAAGTCATCAAGCGATAACTTCACGCCCATGTCGCGCAAGTCCTTCATCTCCTTAGCGATAAGCTCATGATCTTCCAGCAAAACCCCTTCGGTGATCTCTAGCTCTAACGCCGACCGAGGGAGCCGATAGTGAGCGACCACCTCGCCAACCACCCAGGCCAGCCGCTCCTGAAACTGGACCCGAGATATATTGACCGCAATATGGCCAGACACCAAGCCCCTCTTGTTCCACTTCGACCAGTGCTTAGCCGCTTGCCGGATGACCCACTCGCCGATCACAATAATCTGACCGGTGGTCTCGGCCAGCGGGATAAACACCTCGGGGCTGATAAACCCTTTTTGCGGATGATTCCAACGCAGCAGCGCTTCAGCGCCGCAATGCTCCCCGGTCGCCGCCCTTACTAACGGTTGAAAATACAGCTCTAATTCACCCCGATCCAGTGCCAGGTGCAGGTCCTGCTCCATCTGCAACCGTTCCTGAATACGGCTGTTCATCTCTGACGTAAAAAAGCACACCGACGATCGCCGCTGGGTTTTGGCTTGATACATGGCGTTATCAGCATTGGCCATCAAGCTATCGGCCGTGTCTCCATCATTGGGATAGAGCGCCACGCCAATACTGCAATGAACCATCACCTCACGGGGTAACAGTTGCAAAGGCTTGGACACTGCGGCGATAAGGCGCTCGGTGACCTGTTCTATCCGACTGGCAGAACCGATCCTCGGCAGCAACACCAAGAATTCATCGCCACCCAGACGCGCAATGGTGTCGACATCGCGCAACTTGGATTTAAGCCGCGCACCGATCTCTACCAGCAGCTGATCGCCAGTGGCGTGTCCCAGCGTGTCGTTGACCACCTTGAAATCATCCAAGTCGATAAACAGCACGGCCAGCAACTCCTGATCACGCCGCGAGCGATTGATCTCGTAAGTCAGACGTTCCACCGCCATCATCCTATTGGGCAGCGCCGTGAGCACATCGTAGTTAGCCTGATGATGTAATTTAGCGCGTTCCTGATGGATACTGCCGACCATCGAATTAAAAGTTTTGGTCAGTTCACCCATCTCGTCGTCGGAATCCACCATAACCTGAAGATACTCCCCCTTCTCCACGTTACGTGACGCCCGGATGAGCCGCTGCACCGGGAATAGCACGTTATAACGGAACACCAGAAAGATGGCGCCGCTTAAGAACAGGATAATCAGCCCGTAGGTGGCAAACTGAACCAGCAACTGCTGCTGGAAACGCGCAATAAGCTCGGATCGACTAAGCCCCACCTTAAAGGCCCCCAGCACAGCACCATCGTTGGTAATGGGAAATTCCAACGCAATCAACTCTGGATCCCGCTGCAGTAGAGGCAGCAGCTCGGCCATGTGCGGGTACTGGCCCTCGACTATCAGGTCGGTGATCTGATGATTATCGCGGTTGATGAAGTTGGTGAGAGGCCGACCGTCAGGGTCAACAATCACTCCGTAGACCACATCGCGCTGCAGGGATACCTCACGGGCATATTCATTAAGCAGCAAAAAATCATACCCCAGAATCGCTGCCGGACTGACCAGTGACACGAAGTGTCCCAGCGCCTTGCCCTGCTCCACCAGCTGACTCTCCAACAGACTGTTTTGAGAACGCAGGAACAGCACCGAGTTGGCCGCTAGCGTGATCGATAGAATACCGACAACGATCAGAATAAACTTGGTACCCAGACGCAGCTTCATCGGTTAAAGCGTCTTCCCTACAGAACCGGCGACCTTGGTAACAATCTGCCGATGAGGGGCGTAATCTGCATCGTTGGCGGCGCCGAAGCCGGTCATCTTGGCCTGCTTGAGAATTGCCCGGCCTGCATCGGTATTTTCCAGCTCAAGCAATGATTGCTGAATGCGATTACGAAG
>SDWN01000049.1 GCA_004195305.1 Neptunomonas sp.
AGATGTGTATAAGAGACAGAGCATATACGCAGGCGTTGTGACCAGCTTACGCTGCGGGTCGACAACGACGTCCCGGACGCTACAGTTTTGGTGCTTCCCCCCCATCGCCTCGATCGCCGTGGCCGTGTCCGCATCGGTACCAATGGTGCAAAGAACGTCCTGCCCAAAGAGTCGCGGCGCCATGGTCGGGGCGATGCAGATCAGTCCAACCGGCTTACCGGCCTGGTGCATCGCCCGGGTAAACGCCAAGACCTGGGGATTGACCTCGCAGTCTGTGCCCGCCACAGCGAAATCGGATAAATTTTTAGCCGCACCGAAGCCACCCGGAATAATCAAGGCGTCATAATCCTGCGGATCAGCCAGGGACAGATCTTTGATCTCACCGCGCGCCAGGCGCGCGGCTTCCTCCAGCACATTTCGCGATTCGCCTGCAGCCTCCTCTCCGGTCAGATGATTGACCACATGCCGCTGGGCAATATTGGGCGCAAGGCAGTGGTACTTCGCGCCCTGCTGTTCGATCTGATACAGCGTCATCACCGACTCATAAATTTCCGAGCCGTCAAACACCCCACAACCGGATAAAATCACCGCGATCTGTTTCATACCGTTCTCCTTGCTGTCTTTACTGTCATGCCTTGGCTGATCGCCTTAAACGCTAGGACCTTTGCTGGGGTGCAACGGCCGTCTTCAGTAGCGCCCTGAAGCCCGTTTGATAATCGGGATGATGAAACAGATAACCCGCATCAAGCAGGCGCTGCGGTCGACAACGCTTGCTGCCGCTGCGTAATTTTTGGCTAAAATCCTGGCGCTGCTGCGGTTCGGGCAAATTCAACTCCAGGCGTAGCCACTCCAGCACCTCGTAATAGGGTGCAGGGTGCGGATCCGAGGCCAGATAGCAGTCGGCCAGATTGTGTCCGGCCAGGTCCTTATCGATCAAAAAACGCAACACCCCGACACAATCATCCCGGTGGATGCGATTGCCATAGTGGCTCGGCTCAGCCAGAGCACCGACACCCTGGCGCACCCAGTCAAGCAGCCGCTCGCGACCCGAACCGTAGATACCGCTGAAGCGTACCGCAGTGGCCTGCAGCTCGCTGTGCTGTAACAGCGCCTCTGCACGCAGCATCGCCTGCCCCGAAAAGCCGTTCGGTTCGGTCGGGCTCTGGTCATCGACCCACTCCCCTTGCCGTTGATGATAGACCGCACTGCTCGATACATAAAAAATCCGCCGCGGTTGCAACTGCTGTTGCTGCAACGCCTCGAGCAGATTCGCCAGGCCATCAACATAGGCGCGCTGATAACCCTCGGCACTGAACGCGGCAGGCACCAACGAGTAGACCAGGTAATCATGCGTCGGCAATTCGACTAAACTGGCGGGATCGGTGACATCGGCACAGAGACCTTGGATTGGCGCAGGCAGTTGATTAAGATGACGCTTAAGGCCGATGCACTGGTGTCCTGCCTGACACAACTCCAGCCCCAGCTGGGTTCCGATATCACCACAACCGACCAATAGTACTGTTGCCATGATGTTGACCTCTTTTATGCATTGGCCAGCGCCGCTAGCCTGCCATGGGAAAACACCTAGTCTGGCGCGTCAACGCCCGCTTGTCACGCGAGCACCCGCACAGGTCGGTATCGGACGCCTTGGCAACCTGTCGGACTTAACACTGATCTACTGCGGGAAAGCCGACTTTGGCCATTTTTCACTCTATTCTTCGTTAAATAGAACCACTATTATCCTCAAAATAGTTCGAAAACTGTCTCAAATCGGTCTTCCCCTCGTAACGACCGGTCAAGTCCGACAGGCTGCTGACGCTCACCTTAAGGATCCCCGCGGATGACCCTGACCGAACTGCGCTATATCGTCACTCTGGCCCGGGAGGGTCATTTTGGCCGGGCTGCAGAGCGCTGTTTTGTCAGCCAGCCGACCCTGAGTGTTGCGGTCAAAAAGCTTGAAACCGAACTCGGTATCACGCTGTTCGAACGCAACAAAAACGGTGTTCAGCCAACCCCGGTCGGCCTGCAGGTGGCCGAACAGGCACAGAAAGTGCTCAGCGAGGCGAAACGGATCGAGGAGCTGGCAAAGAGTGGTCGCGATCCTCTGACCAGCCCATTAAGGCTCGGGGCTATCTACACCATCGCCCCCTATCTGTTTCCACAACTGATACCCAAATTACGCCACATTGCGCCCAGGATGCCGCTGTATCTTGAGGAGGGGTATACCGAAAACCTGCGAGCCAAGCTGAGTCGTGGTGAACTGGACGCCATCGTTATCGCGCTGCCGTTCGCAGAGCCTGACATCCTCATTCGCAAGCTCTACGACGAGCCTTTTATGGCGCTGCTACCCCACGATCATCCCTGGAGCGAGCGCACCTGCATCGACGCCACCGAGCTGAATCAGACCCCGCTGCTGCTGCTCGGCGAAGGTCATTGCTTTCGGGATCAGCTACTCGAAGCCTGCGGCGGACTCAGCGGCCAGGGTAAACGCTTAGTCACCGAAGGCAGCTCGTTGGAAACCATCCGCCAGATGGTCGCCTCCGGCCTAGGGTCGACCGCACTGCCGCTGTCTGCCATCAATCCACCGCAACACTCGCCCCTGGTCAAAGCGATCCCTTTTAGTGACCCCGCACCCCAGCGCACCCTGGCGCTGGCCTGGCGAGCCAGCTTCACCCGCCCCAAGGCGATCGATATTTTGACCGACACGCTCTGTCAGTGCGCCGCTACGCAGCCTGGATCAGTGCTCCATAAAGGTCCTCAACCATGAATGATGCCCCGCTACGCAGCCTGGATCAGATCTCAGTAGCCCGGCTCAAAGGGATCGGCGCGGCGATGCAGCAAAAGCTGGAGAAGTTGGGGCTGGAGACGCTACAGGATCTGCTGTTCCACCTGCCCCTGCGCTATCAGGATCGAACCCGAATTGTACCGATCGGCCGCTTGCGCCCCGGCGATGAGGCGGTAATCGAGGGCCATATTGTCAGCAGCGAGTTGCTGCAGGGGCGGCGCCGCAGCCTGCGCTGTATCCTCCGCGATAGCAGCGGTAGCGTCTCTCTGCGATTTTTCCATTTCAGCGCGGCGCAGAAAAACAACCTTAAACCCGGCACCCGGCTGCGCTGTTTCGGCGAAGCCCGGATCGGCAGCGGCGGCCTGGAGATCTATCACCCGGAGTACACTGTACTCAATAGCGAATCGCCAACCCCGGTGGAGAGCTCGCTTACCCCGGTGTATCCCACCAGCGCCGGCA
>SDWN01000794.1 GCA_004195305.1 Neptunomonas sp.
CTGTTAAATCTGCTCCTGCTGGGGTTAATCCTACTGACCCTCGGCGGCCTGTACGCCGTCCACCGCTGGCTCCACCCCGCACACCCCCGGCACCACACATTAGCCCGACACCTGCGCCTTGACGCTTTTCGCAGCCCCCGCACCGGCGAACTGCCCTTGGGCTCTGCGCTGACCCTGCTGAGCAGCGCAGTCCTATTTGCGCTGCTGAGCGTCAGCGTCGCCCTAGGCAACCCGCTGGCACCCATCGACCAGGCTCTTAGTGACGCATTCCAGCACCTGCGCAGCGTGCCGCTTGAGCCCTGGATCGTCGGCCTGACCCTGATCGGTGATAATGCCCATCTGGCGCTATTAAGCCTGGCGTTAAGCGTCAGCCTCTATCGCAGCCATAACCGCACCGCAGCAGTGTACTGGCTGGGCGCGATGGTGACGGTGCCGCTGCTCAGCAGCCTGTTTAAGATCGGCTTTGCGATTCCACGCCCTGATCTGCTGCTGCAACCGCTGCAATCATTCAGTTTCCCCAGCGGCCACAGTAGCAGCGCTACGCTGTTTTTCACCCTGCTGGCGGCCTTTATCGCCCAGCAGCAGCCCTACCCGCGGCGCTGGCTGGTCTACAGCCTGGCGGTATTGCCCGCACTGGGGGTCGGCTTATCGAGGCTTTATTTGGGGGTACACTGGTTCAGCGACGTGCTGGGGGGGATCTTACTGGGGCTGGCAGTCTGCGCCGCCAGCCGTTTGCTCTACAGCCGTTTCGACCGCGCGTCGATTGCACTTATCCGACCCGGACTGTGGCTAAGCTGGCTCGTGCTTAGCGCCGTTTATATCGGCATCCGGCTGGACGGCGCGCTAGTCGCCTACCAGCCTTTAAGCTGACTTAAGCTTGTGGAGACTTTGGCTTACTGCGGCTGCGACTGCCACTACGCTTACGCGGAGCCCTTTTTTTGGCAGGCCCCTGGTCTTCGGCGCTGTCTCTCTTGGCGGCCGTCTTACCCGTACGCTTGCGCGAAGATCCCAGAGTTTCGATCATTTCAAAATCGATCTTGCGCTCATCCAGATCAACCCGGGCCACCTTCACCCGCAATTCGTCACCGAGACGGTAGGTGACCCGGGTACGCTCGCCGGTCAGGCGCTGCTTGGCCACATCGAAGTGATAGTAATCGCCCTGAAGCGCAGACACATGCACCAGCCCTTCAGTATGAATATCCTTGAGCTCGACAAACAGACCAAACCCGGTCACCGCACTGATCACCCCGACGAACTCGTCACCGATATGGTCACGCATGTATTCGCACTTGAGCCAGGCGTTGACATCACGGGTCGCTTCTTCGGCCCGACGCTCGGTCAAGGAGCAGTGCTCGCCCAGCGCCAGCATGGCCGCCAGATCGTAGGGATAGCTCTGGCTGGCAACCAGGCTTGGCGCGCCATCGACCCGCACCACCGGTGCCTTACCGCTCTTGCCGAACAGTGATTTAACCTTCGACAGCAGGCCGCCCTCGCCTCTTTCGCGGATCACCGAGCGGATCGCCCGATGCACCAACAGATCCGGGTAACGCCGGATCGGCGAGGTGAAGTGAGCGTATGCCGCATAGGCCAGCCCAAAGTGACCCTCGTTGGCCGGGGTATAGACCGCCTGCGACAACGAACGCAGCATCATGGTCTGGATAACACTGGCATCGGGCCGTTCGCCAATCTGCTGCAACAGCAACTGGTAATCTTCCGGGGTCGGTTTCTCGCCGCCGGGCAGGTTAAGCCCCAGCTCCGCCAAAAACTTCCGCAGGTTCTCCAACTTCTTCGCCTTGGGCCCCTGATGGACCCGATACAGGGCCGGAATTTTGAGCTTTTCGAGGAAGCGTGCGGTCGCCACGTTGGCGCACAGCATGCATTCTTCGATCAGTTTATGGGCATCGTTTCGAACCACCGGAACAATCTGGTCGATCTTTCGGTCTTTGCCAAACATAATCCGGGTTTCGGTCGTTTCGAAATCGATCGCCCCGCGCTCATCCCGCGCCCCGCGTAAACCCCGATAGAGCTTGTGCAGTTCGAACAGATGACCGATCAGATCAGGATACTGGCGCGTCAGCTTTTTCCCCGCTTCGGATTCCGGGGCATCCAGCAGCGTGCCGACCTGGTTATAGGTCAGCCGCGCATGTGACTGGATCACCGCCTCAAAGAACTGGTAACCGCTGAGCTTGCCCTTGGCACTGACCGTCATTTCACACACCATCGCCAACCGGTCAACCTGCGGGTTAAGTGAGCAAAGTCCGTTGGACAAGGCTTCTGGCAGCATCGGTACGACCTGCTGCGGGAAGTACACCGAATTACCGCGTTTGTGCCCTTCAAGATCCAGCGCTGTGCCGGGCTGGACGTAATGGGAGACGTCGGCAATCGCGACAAACAAGCGCCAACCGCCGCCTTTTTTCGGTTCGCAATAGACCGCATCGTCGAAGTCGCGCGCATCTTCGCCGTCGATAGTAACCAACGGCAGCTGGCGCAGGTCAACACGGTGCTTCTTGTCGGCTTCGCTGACTTGGGCCCCGTAACGCTCTGCTTCGGCTTCAACGCCGTCGGGCCACTGATTAGGAATATTGTAGCTACGAATCGCCACCTCGATCTCCATGCCCGGCGCCAGATGCTCCCCCAGCACTTCGGTAATCCGTGCGCGCGGCCGCCCCTTGCTGGGCTGCTGAATGATTTCCGCCTGCACATACTGGCCATTCTCGGCCCCGGCCCGATCTTCATCAGCGATCACCAGATCCTGGCTGATGCGGTTGTTTTCCGGAATCAGATAACCGACGCCATGATCATCGACATAACGCCCGACCAACTGCTGGGTATTGTGCTCGAGCACCTCGATCACCGATGCCTCACGCCGACCCCGATGATCCAACCCCGACACCCGCACCATCGCCCGATCGCCATCAAACAGCTTGCGCATCTGGCGATTGTGCAGGTACAGGTCCTCGGAGCCATCGTCAGGACTCAAAAAGCCATAACCGTCACGATGACCGCTGACGCGACCGGACAGCAGATCCATCTTATCCGCCAGACCGTAACCGCCCCGGGTATGCACCAACTGACCGTCGCGCTCCATCGCCCGCAACCGCCGCCGCACCGCCTCAATCTGCTCCTCGGAGTCGATCTTGAGTTCGGTACAGACCTGCGGGTGTGACATCGGCCGACGTACCTTGGTCAGCAGCTCGGTAATATATTCGCGACTGGGAATCGGGTTATCGTACTTTTGAGCTTCCCGCTCTGCATGGGGATCACGACGCATAATAATTCT
>SDWN01000796.1 GCA_004195305.1 Neptunomonas sp.
GATCCAGTTCGCGGTAGCTCAGGGTAATGCCGTCACACTCCAACGCGACCTGAGAGGGCGTCAGGGCGACCTGCTGCTCAAACAGCGTCAGCACCGTGCTGCCGCTCGGGCTTAGCTCTGGGCTTAGCACTGGGCTACGTCGGCCCGACAGGTCTGACGCCTCCGCCTCGTCGGCCAGCGCAGGCGCGCTAATCTGCTGCTCGGGGTGCTCGATAAAGGCATCCAGAAGGCGCAAAAAGTGCGCGCCGACCCAGTGCGCTTCTGCACCAACAAAAAGATCTTCATTCAGGTCAAAGAACAGTGTCAGCTGATCAGCGTTGTCAAAGTTGTGGATCTGCAGACGCAGCAGGTGGTTTCTGTCGCCATGGCCCGCATGCACCCATTCCGAGTTCATCGGTAAGTTATCGAAGTTACCGAAAGAAGCGGGAATGTAATTGAGCAGCACATCGAAGGCGCGGTGATGCTCGAAATCTGAGGCCCCAGGTAAGGCGTTAATCAACAACTCTTGACTAAACTGAGAGACCTTTTTAAACAACGAATTAAACGTTTCACCCTCGGTGACTGAGACTTTAAGGGGGAAAACTTCAATCAATAGACCCACTGTCTGTTTCAACTCAGGAGAGGTTCGCGAATGGGAGGGGGTGCCAATCGAAAGCTCGCTGTTGCCCGTTATCCGGTGCAGGTAGGCAAACAGAACGGTGGTAAAAAACTGCATCACCGACAAGTCCTGAGTAAACGACTGATAGCGTTTGCCTTTAATAAACTCGAGCAGCCGTTTGGTGCGCTCAATGCCCATCAAGCAAGGGATCCGCCGG
This sequence comes from Neptunomonas sp., assembly GCA_004195305.1. Taxonomy (GTDB): domain Bacteria; phylum Pseudomonadota; class Gammaproteobacteria; order Pseudomonadales; family Balneatricaceae; genus Motiliproteus. The sequence continues at coordinate 816 of SDWN01000796.1, forward strand.
GTCCGATCAGAACGGTTTTCCGGCGTCTGCCGGTAGAAGCGGGACGGGGGCTGAGCGGTTCCCAGCCGTTCTTGCCAATAGGCTTGAGATTTCAGAAACAGCGCCGAGTCATTTTTAGCCGACTGCTGTTCGGCATACTGACTAAGATAATAACTAAAGGCAGGCATGGGGGGGATTTCTGCAGCGCGGCCCTCTCTCAAAAGTCCATAGATGTGCTGCATAGTTCGGAACAGGATGCCGACTGACCAAGCGTCGGTCAGCAGATGATGCTGGTTAAAATACCAAACATAATCATTGTCGCCGAGTCTGACCAATATCGACTCAAACAGAATACCGTCCAAAGCAAAAACATTCTTGCTCCGTGCCTCGGCCCAGCGGCTGAATTTTTCGGCTGGCGCATTATCCGATGAAAAATCCAGATACTCGACACTGTAGGGCAAGCGCGGTAACACACGCTGTTGATATTCAGCGCCATTATTGACCAGCACCGTCCTCAAGGCATCACAACGGTCCACGAGCGCCTGAAAAGAGGCTTGAAAAAGCGCTCTGTCAATTTCTCCGCTGATATAAAACGTCAGCACCATGTTGTAGAGAGGGCTCTGCGGCTGCAACAACTGCCCGGTCAGGATCAGCGTCTGACTCTTGGTCAGGCCTACTGCCTTGATGGCTGCGCCGATGACTGTATTGTCCCTGATTACGGACATTATTGCGGCTCCAGGTTTCGGTTTTTAACAACGTAATCGCTGATCACATTAATGCTGCGAAAGTTCTCAATAGTGAACTGATCGGGAGAGACCTTAAGGCTCAAAGAGACCTCAATAAAGCCCACCAATCTGAGCATCCCGAGGGAATCGATGACCCCATCAAGCAACAGGTTTTGGTCGTGATCAATATCACCAGCACCTGCCAGAATCTCCTCTGACAGAAACTGTGCCAGCTGTGATGCTATCTCTTCTCGGGGGTTCACAGGCTATCCTCCAACGCTAGGGCACGCCGATCGATCTTGCCAGTCGTGGTTCTTGAAAACGCATCTTTAAGTTTCAACACCGAGGGAACGGCATACCATGGCAGGCACTGTTTCAGTTCATTGAGGATAGCCATGGACTCGATGTCTGCGCCCTCCTTGAGCGTGACCACAGCACGCACCTCTCGAATCTGCTCCTCATTACACACCGCATACACAGCGGCTTCCTCCACAACCTGCTGCGAGACTAGCGCGGTCTCCACTTCGTCCAGTTCAACCCGATAACCGCGAATCTTGACCTGCCGATCCATGCGACCATGAAACCACAGGTTACCGTCTGCGGTCATCCGCACCAGATCTCCGGTGCGAAAGAACAGATGATCAAAACCGGCTACTTCTGGTCTTCTATAGAACACCTTTTTATTCAGATCCTTACGCCCCCAATACCCCATCATCATGGTCGGCGTTCTAACCAACAGCTCGCCGGTCTCTCCGGGTGCTACCGGGCAGGAGTCAACATCAACGATCAACGCCTCGGCGATCCGGCTGATCTTGCCGATCGGAATACTGCTATTAAAATCAGGGTTTTCCGGCACCGTAAAATGGCTGATGCCATTCACCTCCGCAGGTCCATAGATGTTGTCGAATCGCGCCCTGGGGATTAACCGGATCAACTCATGCAAGTACTTAACAGGCAACGGCTCGCCGCCAAAAATAACCCAGCGCAACGCGCTCAGATCTCTGACCTCCAGCACCCCGCGCAAGACCAGCTGGATCAACGCAAAAGGCACCGTGTACAGAACGGTAATCCGACTGGCAGCGATTAGCTGGGAGTAGCTTGCAGGGAGCTTGGTATACTCTTCTGGGATAATAATGGTGCAGGCGCCAACGACTGCTGCGGTAAAGTAATCAAGGATGGAGAGGTCGAAATGCAAGGGGGCGTGGTTGCTAAGCCGGTCTTGCGAGCTGAGTTGATAGGCTTCGGCGGCCCATCGGGCAAAACTCAATCCGCTATGGTGGCTGTGCATAATGCCTTTGGGTTTTCCGGTAGAGCCCGAGGTATAGATGATATAAGCAAGGTCACTTTCCAGAATTTTCACCTCGGGGCACTCGCTGCCATAGTCGGCAAAAACGCGGCCCCAGGAGAGGGTTGACGCGGTCAGGTTGGCGCTGTCCCCCACACCCATAATCGTCAGCCGACGGTCGACAGCTGCGCTTATCTGCTGCAGCTTGCTCAGCTTATTGTCGGCACTGATCAGGAGGCCAATGCCACAATTCTCGATGATCTCGGCGGTTCTGGCTACGGGAGCCGAGGGATCCAGAGGCACATAGGCAGCCCCCGATTTCATGATCCCGTAGAGGGCGACCGGTGTCCTGATAGACTTATCCATATAGATACCGACGCGATCCCCACGGGATACGCCCTGATCTATCCTGTCTCTTATACACATCT
>SDWN01000800.1 GCA_004195305.1 Neptunomonas sp.
AATTGGTACCGGGTTGAGTTCCAAGAGCTGCATCGCGATACGACCAAGCTGGGTACCAGTAACACGGTTCTTAGTGCCTTTTAACACATCGATATTAGTGATCAGAGGCTTATCTTTCCAGCCCAATCCCATCTGCAAACCACGAAGCTCACAATGAGAGAATAGGAAGTGCAACCCGTGTTTTTTCCTCAGAGGATCACGCAGCAGGCGCTGGCTGTCGGGATGGTAAAGGAAGTGATACTGCGAAGCCCGAGTCGGGAACATGTAGGCGTAATCGAGTACGTTCAGATAAGGCGCAGCACCGGCAGAGTTCTGGGTAGACGCCGTGAACATGTCGATGATGCCCTGCTGGGTCTTTTTGACACAATTTAACTGACCGCAAATTTGGTTATCTCCGATAAACTCAACCCGAATCTCGCCATCTGTACGGTCCTCGATGTCGCGGGCAAAGTCCAAACAACCGGCACGCTCGATCAGCAGGTTATTTTCGTTAAACCCAGATGCACCGAACTTCAGGGTATGTTTGGCAGGCTTGCGCCCTCGCCGTATAGATTCTGCTTCGGCAGCTGAAGCAAGTTGGGGCAAGGTAAAGCCCGCCCCCAAAACACTTGCAGCAAGCATGGTGGAAGTTAAGCCGTAGTTACCCGCTATACGAAAGAAGCCTCGACGAGATACGTCTGCACCATCTTCCTGAGTTTTGTCTTTAACCGTCATAGATCACCTCTAATATTATTTTTTTGTAGAGATTCCAGCACCGCAAGACCAGAGGACATCGCAATACATAGGCCATACTAAAACACACACAAAAAGATGTTTCAAACATTTTTTGGTATAAATGGTCTCATTTTTTGCCAAAAACGTCATTTTCGCATGTCGAATGTGATAAACCTCACCTACAACCCTTCTGAGTACCGATCACTCCGTCACCAAATAACCATTTTTTATTGTTTTTGATACCACTGAGATCGTTTTTGACATTTAACATCGCGAATGGCATGGTGTGTTCAATCCTCAATCAACGAGGACCACCCAAAACAAAAACAACACAGCATGAGGTATGCACCATGCCACGTATGACTCCGAGTGAAGCCTTTGTCGAAACGATGGTCGCCAACGACGTGACCGTCGCCTTTGGCATCATGGGTTCGGCCTTTATGGATGCGATGGATATCTTTACCCCCGCTGGTATCCGTCTGATCCCCGTCGTTCATGAGCAGGGCGCCGGCCACATGGCCGATGGTTATGCCCGTGTTTCCGGTCGTCACGGCGTCTGTATCGCCCAGAATGGCCCCGGTATCACCAACTTTGTGACCGCGATTGCGGCCGCGTACTGGGCTCACAGCCCGGTGGTCTGCATCACCCCTGAGACTGGCGCGATCTCCAACGGTCTGGGTGGATTCCAGGAAGCGCAGCAGCTGCCGTTCTTCGAAACCATCACCAAGTACCAGGCCCATGTGCCGCGTCCCGAGCGGATGGCTGAGCTGACCGGTCGCGCCTTCGATCGCGCTATTCAAGAGAATGGCCCGACTCAGCTGAACATCCCGCGTGACTTCTTCTACGGCGATATCGACGTTGAGATCCCACAGCCGATCGTGATCGAGCGTGGCGCCGGTGGTGAGAACGCATTGAACGAGGCCGCTGATCTGCTGGCCAGTGCCAAGAATCCGGTGATCGTGTCCGGTGGCGGTGTGGTGATGTCCGAAGGTGTTGAGCAGTGTATCGCGCTGGCCGAGTACTTGGGTGCGCCGGTCTGTAACACCTACCTGCATAACGATTCTTTCCCTGCCAGCCATGAGCTGTGGGCCGGTCCTCTAGGCTACCAGGGTTCCAAAGCAGCCATGCGGATGATCTCAAAGGCTGACGTAGTGCTCGCACTGGGTACCCGTCTTGGACCGTTCGGTACTCTGCCACAGCACGGCATGGACTACTGGCCCAAGGATGCCAAGATCATCCAGGTTGACTGCAACAACAAGATGCTGGGTCTGGTGAAAAAGATCTCTGTCGGTATCTGTGGCGATGCCAAGGCTGCTGCCAAGGTCCTGCTGGCCGGTTTACAAGCACGTGATGTGGCCTGTCTGGCGACCAAAGATGAGCGGGCACAGAACATCGCTGCCGAGAAAGCCTCTTGGGAGAAAGAGCTGGACGAGTGGATCCATGAGAAGGACGAGTACTCGCTGGATATGATCAACGAGCAGGCTAGCGAAGAGGGTAGCTACCTGCACCCACGCCAGGTGCTGCGCGAGCTGGAAAAAGCGATGCCGGAAGATGCGATGGTCTCTACCGACATCGGTAACATCAACTCGGTCGCCAACAGCTACCTGCGGTTCGAGAAGCCACGTAGCTTCTTCGCGCCGATGAGCTTCGGTAACTGCGGCTACGCGCTGCCGACCATCATCGGTGCCAAGGTGGCCGCGCCTGAGCGTCCTGCGATCTCTTACGCCGGTGATGGCGCCTGGGGCATGTCGATGGTCGAGATCATGACCTGTGTCCGTGAGCAGATCCCGGTGACCTCGATCGTGTTCCACAACCGTCAGTGGGGCGCCGAGAAGAAGAATCAGGTGGACTTCTACAGCCGCCGCTTCGTTGCCGGTGAGCTGGAGAACCCAAGCTTCGCCGAGATCGCTCGCTCCATGGGCGCTCAGGGTATCACCATCGACAAGCTCGAAGATGTCGGTCCTGCACTCAAGGCAGCCTGCGATGCACAGAAAGATGGCGTCACCACGGTGATCGAGATCATGTGTACCCGTGAGCTGGGCGACCCCTTCCGCCGTGATGCGCTGTCCAAGCCGGTTCGTCACCTGGAGAAGTACAAAGACTTCCAATAAGTCGTCTGTAGGCGGGCGGATCCTACGGATTCGCTCGCAACTTTTTCGCAACCAACCGGTCGGTTCTCGACCGGTTTATCCACCTGCCAAACTGTGGCCCAAGTCCGTGGATATCTCAACAATGTTTCTCAGTTAATACCAAACATCAAACCAGAATAATGATAAAAGGTGTGTGATGAAGGCGCTTAACAATATATTTCAGCGGGCCGTGCAAGCGCCCAAGCGTGTGGTGCTGGCGGAGGGTGAAGACCCCCGTATTCTGGAAGCTGCAACCATAGCTTCTGCACGTGGTATTGCCGAGGTTACCTTGCTGGGTAATACCGATAAAATTCGCGCTGTGGCTGCGGAAAACGGTTTTGATATCAGCGGTGTCAACCTGACCTATCCTGTCCAATCAGACGAGCGGGAACGCTACGCAAACGCCTTGTACCAGCTGCGCCAAGCCAAGGG
>SDWN01000802.1 GCA_004195305.1 Neptunomonas sp.
CGGGAAACGGTACCCTCGGCGCTGGGCAGGGCGTTGGAGGTGCCACTGAGCCACAGCCGGATGTCATAATCTGCCATCTCAGAAGCGCTGCACTCGTTGGCTATGCAGTCTTTAGTGCCTCTTGCTTCTGTCCCTTGGTAGCTGTGGACGTATTTATTACTTCCGCTAGCCTGGCTGGCATTGGCCCTGATCAGCTCCATCATATCGTGCAGCTGCCAGGTGGCGACCATCGATTGGTAGGCTTGGTAGGTGATCTTTTGACTCTGGGTGGTTAGTGCGGTAACGCCAATGATGCCGACGCCAAAAATTAATAGCGAAATCAGGACTTCGATCAGGGTGAAGCCGTGATTGTTGGGCCCCTGTTGTTTCATTGTGATCTCACTCGTCAGCAGCCAAAAGCGTTGAAGGATAAACTGCCGGTCAGGGCTGCGTTGGTGATTTTAGTGCAGCCTCCTGCTTGACCAATACTGACCGTCACCGCCGGCGTAGAGGGCGCGCGTAGGGTGCCTGTCGAGCCAAATACAATACGGCTGATCGGGGCACCACCGGTGATTGTTACGATCCAGGCCGTTTTATCTTGCGGGTGGTGGCTGGTCATCACGTCTTGAGGGGTTCCGGATGTATCCAGCAGCAACACCACCCAGCCGTTGCTCCAGTTTCCGCTGCTGCAATCCCAGGCGGTCGGGGCGGTCGGGTCTGACGACGGCACGACAGGGCAAAGCATTGCATTGCGATTGTGCTCGACAGCCAGATGCCGCGTGAGTCGCAGCGCGCTGTTAAATTCATCCAGATGCGAGCTGGCGTGGTTGCTGCTGCTCAGCCCCTGGAAACTAGGCACACCCACGGCTAAGATCAGCGCGGCGATGGCGAGTGTGACTAAAATTTCTATAAGGCTAAATCCAGCCTGGCGCTGATACATCACAATCCTGATTTGATAGGTGTGCTGATGTCAAATAACAGTCCCACATTAACATTGTATTTGCAGGATTTATCTGACGTGAATCAGCTTATAGGATGATTTTAGTATGTCGTTATATATGCGTCGTTTATGAATATAGATGCAGACGACAGGTGAATCCGCAGGCCAAAGAGCCTTTAGTGGGGCTGCTACAGCGATAGCTGATGAGGGTACCCGCACCCGAACAGATAGATACTTCAGTACTATCTGCTAGGAGCCTGTCGGGTTTTCCGCAGTAGATCAGTGTTAAGTCCGACAGGCTCCTAGCGTAATCTAACCAGGCGTCCAGGCTGATGGAATTATCCATCGACGAGTGCTGACGCCGGTTACAGCTGCAGAGACGAGTTATCTCAGCGGTTGCAGAGCGCTAGCATGGCAGATGTCTCGGCGTAGAGAGCTTTGTGCGGCACTCTTTTTAAGGTCAGAGGTTGCAGACCCGGCTTTCAATATGACCGCGTAGTGCTTCGTATTCACCGGGGCACTCTGGCAGGAAAAACAGCTTGTAATAGGCGCGTTGGTTGATTTGACGGTTGTTGAATCCGGTGCGATTTTCTTCGTGGCTGGAGTAGCGGTAGTCCATGGTCATATGGATGACGCGGGTGTTGGTGGGGATGACCAGCACTCCGTGTTCCAGAGTTTGGCGCTGCTTATTCTCTTTGAGGGCGTAGAAGGAGATCTCAGCAACCTGGTTCAGATTGAGCAGGAAGTTACTGGACACCGGAATCAAGGTGCCTGACTCCATGGCATTATTTTCCATCAAAATGCCGCAGTTCTTTTTGATCTTAATGAACATATTTGTATCCTTTAAGGGCGGTGCCCTGAGTGACGAGGTGGCTGTAGAGGGATATTGGCTGATCTGAACAAGGGTTTCCAGCGTATCGACGCTTAAACGCGGGAATATTTTGCGAAGCGATCAGTGGGCCTATGACGCCGATGGTTGCTGCGGGTGGCGTTGATCGTGTAGGGCCGAATCGGCACTGGCGCCGGGAGCGAGGCAGGGCCTGCTCCCGGGACCCGTCAGGCGTGCTCGGGTAGCTCTGCCCAGAGGTCGTAGGCATCGGCATCGATGACCCGGGCACGGATGATGTCGCCCGGTTGCAGGTGGGTCGCCCCTTCAAGATAGACGCTGCCATCGATATCCGGCGAATCTGCGAAGCTGCGTCCCGCAGCACCGTCATCACCGACATCATCGATAATAATATCCAGATCACGGCCTATTTTTGCCTGCTGACGTGCTTCGCTGATCCCCTGCTGAACCTCCATAAACCGCTCCCAGCGGTCCTGCTTGATGTCATCGGGGACCGGTTCCAGCCCCAGTTCGTTAGCCGGTGCGCCTTCGACCGGGGAGTACTGAAAGCAGCCGACTCGATCCAGCTGGGCCTGCTCGAGGAAATCCAGCAGCTGCTGAAAGTCATCCTCTGTTTCACCGGGGAAGCCGACGATGAAGGTGCTGCGAATGGTCAGATCAGGACACAGCTGGCGCCATTTTTCGATCCGCTGCAGAATGTTGTCGGAGCTGGCCGGACGTTTCATCAGCTTGAGGATGCGCGGGCTGGCGTGCTGAAAGGGGATGTCGAGGTAGGGCAGAATCAGCCCCTCGGCCATCAGCGGAATCAGCTCATCAATATGCGGGTAGGGGTAGAGGTAATGTAAACGTACCCAGATACCGAAGCTGGCCATCGCCTCCGCCAGCTCACGGATCCGGGTTTTGACCGGGCGGCCGTTCCACATATCCAGCTTGTAGCGGGTATCGAGGCCATAGGCGCCGGTATCCTGAGACACCACTAACAGCTCTTTGACCCCGGCTCGTGCCAGCCCTTCGGCCTCTTTGAGGATATCGGCGACAGGGCGGCTGACCAGCTTGCCGCGCATCGACGGGATAATGCAGAAGCTGCAACTGTGGTTGCAACCTTCCGAGATCTTCAGGTAAGCGTAGTGGCGTGGTGTTAGCTTAACGCCCTGCGGGGGGACAAGATCCATAAAGGGATCATGCTCGGTGACCGGTGGCGCCCACTCATGTACTGCTGCGACTACCTGCTCATACTGTTGTGGACCGCTGACGCTGAGCACGCCGGGGTGGATCGAACGAATCGCATCGGCATCAGCCCCCATGCAACCGGTGACGATCACCCGGCCGTTTTCTTTCAATGCTTCGCCGATAGCATCCAGAGACTCCTGCTTGGCCGCATCGATAAACCCGCAGGTGTTGACGACGACTACATCCGCCTCATCGTAGCTGGGCACCAGATCGTAACCTTCAAGCTTCAGCTGGGTGAGGATGCGCTCTGAGTCCACCAGCGCCTTGGGGCACCCCA
>SDWN01000086.1 GCA_004195305.1 Neptunomonas sp.
CAACTCATCCATGGCGCCAAACAGCATCTCCAGCAGATGATCGGCAATGTCCTTTTGCACATAGAGCATGCGCAACGCCGAGCAACGCTGACCGGCACTCTGGAAAGAGGATGCCAGCACATCACGGATCACCTGTTCGGGCAGCGCGGTGGAATCAACAATCATCGCATTGAGGCCACCGGTTTCCGCCACCAGAGGCGCATCGGGCGCCAGGGTTTCAGCCATTACTTTGTTGATCCGCTGGGCAGTCGGGGTCGATCCGGTAAAGCAGACCCCGGCAATCCGCGGATCGGAGGTCAGTGCGGTTCCGACTGTCGCGCCGCTACCGGGCAGCAGCTGGATCGCCGCCTTGGGAATGCCCGCTTCGTGCATCAACTCAACCGCCCGGGTGGCGATCAGCGCCGTTTGCCCTGCAGGCTTGGCAATCACCGCGTTGCCCGCTGCCAGCCCCGCCAGGACTTGACCTGCAAAGATCGCCAACGGGAAGTTCCAGGGCGAGATACAGGCGATGACTCCGCGAGCCTCACCGGCATCTTTGTTGCGAATCGCTTCGTTGGGGTAATAGAGCGCAAAATCCACTGCTTCGCGAATCTCTCCCACCGCGTCCAGCAACGTTTTGCCCGCCTCGCGGGTAGCCAGGGCGAAGAGTTCGTGGACATGGGTTTCAAACAGATCACCCACCCGGCGAATGCAAACAGCCCGCGCCTCCGCCGACAACGACGACCAGGCTTCGAAGCCCTGTTGCGCGGAGCCGATCGCCGTTTCAATATCCCCGGCTGACGCTTGGATTACTCGCCCTACCAGATCATCCGGGCAGGCAGGATTACGCACCTCCTGAACCTCGGTCCCGGTGACTTCACCGGCGATGACCGGTCCGCCTGTCCAGGTGTGGCGTCGGAAGGGTTCGCGCCCCTGCTCAATCGCCTCAACCTCAACCGAATTAGTGATATCCCAGCCCTGCGCATTGCGCCGCTCCTTGCCGTAGAGCGCTGCCGGTCGGGCAATGACCTGGCTTGACAGTGTATGGCCCAGCGCCTCTACGACGGCAATGGGGTCACGACCGATCTCCTCGGGCTGGATGCGGGTATCGACAATCTGATTGACGAAAGAGCTGTTGGCTCCGTTCTCTAGCAGACGGCGGACCAGATAGGCCAGCAAGTCTTCGTGGGCACCGACCGGCGCATAGATCCGGCAGCACGCCTGCCCCGCACTGACCACAGAGTCGTGCAGAGACTCGCCCATGCCATGCAGGCGCTGAAACTCGAAGCAATCGCGCCCTTGGGCCAGCTGCAGTATCGCCGCGACGGAATGGGCGTTATGGGTAGCGAACTGGGGATAGATACGGTCGGTCATCCCCAGCAGCTTCTTGGCACAGGCGATATAGGAGACATCGCTGCAGGCCTTGCGGGTAAACACCGGAAAGCCTTCGAGTCCCAGCACCTGGGCGCGCTTGATCTCGGCATCCCAGTAAGCGCCTTTGACCAAACGAACCATGATGCGGCGATCAAGACGCACAGAGAGTGCGTACAGCCAATCCAGCACGTGCGCCGCCCGCTGACCGAAGGCCTGCACCACCACACCAAAGCCATCCCAACCCGCCAGTTCGGGGGCCGACAACACCGCCTCTATGACATCCAGAGACAGATCCAACCGGTCCGCCTCTTCGGCATCGATGTTAAAGCCCATGTTGGCGTCTTTGGCCTGCTTTGCCAGGACCAGGGTGCGTGGCACCAGCTCGTTCATCACCCGGTCACGCTGGCCGAATTCGTATCGGGCGTGGAGCGCCGACAGTTTGACCGAGATACCCGGGTTCTTGCGGATATCCGTATGGGTACAGACCGGCGCCAGCTGGGCAATAGCATCAGAATAGGAACGGTGATAACGCAGCGCATCGCCGTCGGTACGGGCCGCTTCTCCCAGCATATCGTAGGAGTAGGTGTAGCCTTTGGATTCGTAGCGTTTCGCCTGTTTGAGCGCCTCTTGGATATTTCGACCGAGGACGAACTGACGCCCCAGCTCCTTCATCGCCTGAGCGACAGCGGTGCGCACCACCGGCTCGCCCATGCGCTTGATCATCGCACGCAGGGTCTGGGTCAACCCGGTCTCATCCACCGGCCCGATCAACTTGCCGGTAATCAGCAGCGCCCAGGTGGAGGAGTTGATTAGGGAGGAGTTGGACTGGCCGCGATGAGCCCCCCAGTTTCCCGATGCCACCTTGTCTTCAATCAGGGCATCGATGGTGATCTTGTCTGGCACCCGCAACAACGCTTCGGCCAGACACATCAACGCCACCCCTTCTTTGGTGGTCAGACCGTACTGGGCCAAAAAACTCTCCATCATGGAGGGTTTGGAGTTGCCGCGCACATTTCTCACCAGCTCAGCGGCACGCACAGAGATTGCATCGCGGTCGTGTTGAGAGATCTGGGCACGGGCAATCAGCTCACTGATAACCTGGTACTCATCCGCCAGATAGTAATCACGGATCGTTTTCCGGCACGCGGTAGTTGTCAGCTCGACTGTTTGCATCTTCCCCATCTCCTGGTTTTCGCTATTGGTATGCGTGGTTGAAAATCTGAACAGTTTGGCGAGCTTCTCACGGTTGGCAAAATCTTCACCGGGTCCCTCTTTCAGCACCCGCCCAAACTCATCCCAGAACTCTTGATACTTCTCGGGTTCATCCTTTGCAAGCCTAGATAGCATGCCCAGAACGCGCTTGGTAAGTGCTGTGCGAATCGCTTCGACATTAGCATCCTGCTGCAGCAGTTCTCGCGATACATTCAGCGACAGATCATTCGTATCGACAACTCCACGGACGAAGCGAAGGTAAAGCGGCAGAAACTGATCCGCCTCATCCATTATAAATACGCGTTGAACGTATAGCTTCAGCCCCCTTGGCGCCTCCCGGTTCCACAGGTCGAACGGCGCCTTAGGTGGGATATATATCAGGCTTGTATATTCGCGCTTTCCCTCGACCTTGTTGTGTCCCCAAACGATTGGATCGTTAAAATCGTGGGAAATGTGCTTGTAAAACTCTTTGTATTCATCCTCCGATATCTCTGTTCTCGGCCGCGTCCACAATGCCATTGCCGCATTGACCGTCTCGTCTTCGCCCTGCTCGACCTGGTCCTGTCCTTCCTGTCCTTCGGCCACTTGCTCAACAGGCATCTTCACCGGGAAGGCAATATGGTCCGAATATTTTCGGATCAGCGTTCGCAGTCGATACGGATCGGCGAATTCCTGCTCATCTTTTCGCAGATGCAATAACAC
>SDWN01000092.1 GCA_004195305.1 Neptunomonas sp.
ACACTGGCTCCCTGTTTTCACGGGGATGACGACTGTTACAAGAGAGTCGGATAATAGGAGATTTACCACAGGATTTCTAGTTTTTTTCACTCAGCCAAAGTCCTCTGGCCATTCCTGCGGCAAAGAGTATCGGGACTCTTCAAGCATCACGGCTGCAAGCGGTCAGGCGCGCGTCGCCTCATGCAGCAGAGCGATGACCATACGCGCATCATTAAACTGGCCATAAAAATACTGACCCGCGATTCCGGATGCGCCGAGATCGTACGCTCTACCCTCGAAGCGATCGCCTACCAGACCGGCGATCTGCTACAGGGGATGGAAGCCGACAACGGGATCAGGCTCGAACGCCTGCGGGTTGATGGCGGCATGGCAAACAACGACTGGCTGATGGAGTTCCTTGCCGGGAGATTAACCCTGCAGGTCGACCGCCCGGTCATTACCGTAACCATCGCACTTGGAGCCGCCTATCTGGCGGGTCTACAGCTGGGATTATTCAAAAACCTGGAGGAGATAGAAGAGCGCTGGCGACTGCAGCAAAGTTTCACGCCGCAGATCGCTGCGCCTCAGCGTGACGAGTTGAGACGAGGTTGGTCCAGAGCAGTGGAACGGGTATTGCTGGCTTGAAATCAGCGCCTGCGGTGCCAATCGGAATCCAACCCATTATTAACGACAGCACAGTTATGGCAAGGATCTACATATCCAGAATGTCCGCTTTGGCATATCACGGTCACGATCTGGATCAGGAGAATGTTTGTTTGGCGTTTATGTTGCGAAGGAGATGATCACGCCCGACTCCTGCAATATTATTTTACTGCCTATAAATCATTCCAGCGGGAGATTATTCAGGTAAGTGACCAAATTCGACTTGCTGTTGGTCAGGCCGAGTTTACTCCGGATGTGTTCCCGGTGGCGATTGACCGTGTCGGGGGAGATCCCCCTTATCTCGGCGATCTCTTTGGTGGGCAGCCCATGTTTGATCATATTGCAGATCAGCAGTTCAACCGGGCTGAGGCTGGATAGCGAAGCCTGACTGCGCCCAACAAAGGGTTCGACAATCGAGGTCAGATTCTTCTCCAGTAGGGTCGCGTAGGTCGATTGCTTGGCGTCCAGGCCAGACTTCAGGGCAAACAGAATCGGCAAGACAATTTTATCGATATTGGCCTGAATCGAGTTCCCGATCATCTTCTTCTCCTGCTGAATCCGCACCAGGGCTCCGTGCAGTGCGGCGTTGGCATCATGCAGGGATTGCCTCTCCGTTTGCAGTTGCTGCTTGGTAGCGATTTTTTCAGCGGTCTTGACGATACGCACACTGAGGGCGTTGAGCAACGAACGTTCCTCGCAGAGAAAAGGTCCCTCATCGAGGGTCGGCTGTTTTTTCAGGTAGGCGACTTCGACCGTTCCCAACTGCTGACCGGCCGCTGAAATCCTGGCTTCCTGTTTCCAACGACTCGCCTTGAAATTGGTTGTCTGATAGCTGCGCCCCTTGAAGAGGATGCGCGCACAGGCAATTTCCGGGTACTGCCAGGAGCCCGGCAACAACTCGACAATCCCCTGCAGGATCTTGTCGAGTGAATCCTCATGTCGCTCAATCAGTTCTGCCACAGCATAGATACAGTGAAGCTCCTTGCTCCGCTCGCGCAGAGCATTGCCCAACTGCGCACTTTCCCGCCTGACCTCCGTCTGCCTCTTCCGCTCCTGCTCCAGAGACAGAACATGGCTGCGCAGCATCTCCAGTTCCTCACAGGACTCAACCCCGCATATTCTCGGTGTACTCATGATTACCCTCCAATCGCAATATCGCATAATCTACCATATTTTCAGGTTGTTGCAACCTCACATCTTTCCTTGTTGCCTATTTTCAATGGGCAATCCATGGGGAGATTCTGCGTAGCCGGGGGACCCTGACGAAATCTGTGTGCCTATTTGCTATAGGCAGGGCCTGGGCATTCTTGCAGGGTATACAATTTGCGATAACCCATTATACTCTCCTAACACTAAATAGATGGGTAGTAGTTTACACCTTCATGGAGGAAAAAATGAGGAACATGAAGCTCGGCACCAAACTGTTAATCGCCTTTTTACTGGTGGGGATTCTCCCCTTTGCGGTCACCGGGATCATCTCCCTGACCAAGGCGAGTAACTCCCTGACCCAGCTGGCATTTAATCAGCTGGAAGGGGTGCGTGAGATCAAGAAATCGCAGATTGAGCAATTTTTTGACGAGCGCGAGGGGGATATGGGGGTGCTGATGGAGACCGTCGGTGCCCTGCGGCTGGAGGCCTTCAACAAGCTGCAGTCGGTTCAGGCGATCAAGGCCAACCAGGTACAGAATTATTTCGTTGAACGCCTGGCTGACGCCAGTGTCCTGAGCGGCAACGCAACCGTAAGTGAAGGAATGCAGGCTTTTGACCTGGCCTTCGATGCCGATGGTCGCAAGACCGGCGGCACGCGCTGGACCGCTGCGGATAAGCAGTTCGGACCCTGGCTAAAGCAGTATAATGACGCATATGGCTATTATGACCTGTTCCTGATCCATAAGGATGGCGATATCGTCTACTCGGCGGCCAAGGAAGCGGATTTAGGACAGAACCTTGTCACAGGGAAATTGCGTAATTCGCCCCTGGGCCAGCTTTTCCAGAAAGCCCGACAAGATGCCAGCCTGCAGGATTTCGCACCCTATGCGCCATCCAACAACGAGCCCTGCGCCTTTGTCGGCGCGCCGGTGAGCTATCAGGGGGAGTTTGTCGGCGTCGTTGCCCTGCAGCTTTCGCTGGATGCCATCAACGGCATCATGCAGGAGCGGACCGGCTTGGGCAAAAGCGGTGAGACCTATCTGGTCGGCCCGGATAAGCTGATGCGTTCGGATTCCTTCCTCGAGCCGATCAATCATAGCGTCAAGGCCTCGTTTGCTAACCCGAGTGCCGGTTCAGTCGATACCCAGGCGGTCAATAATGCCCTGGCCAGCAAGAGTGGCGCCGAGGTCATTCTCGATTACTCTGGCAACCCGGTGCTCTCCGCCTATGCGCCGGTCAAGGTCGGCGACCTGAGCTGGGCCTTGATGGCCGAAATCGATGTCGCCGAGGCCTTCAGCCCGGTGGATGAAGAGGGGCAGGAGTACTACAAGAAATATATCGAGACCTATGGCTACTATGATCTCTTCCTCTTCAACCCCGATGGAACCGCCTTCTATACCTGTCTCTTATACACATCT
>SDWN01000096.1 GCA_004195305.1 Neptunomonas sp.
AGATGTGTATAAGAGACAGCCCCAGATCTGCTCGCCATGATCGTAAAATATCTCGGTACAGGGCCCGCAAGGCCCCGTGTCACCCATCGCCCAGAAGTTGTCCGAGTTATACCGTCCGCCTTTGTCGCCAATACGAATAATGCGCTCGACCGGCACACCGATTTCGTCGGACCAAATAGCGTAGGCTTCGTCGTCGTCCTCGTAGACCGTAACAGAAAGCTTGTCAGCCGGTATCGCCATCCATTCTGCAGAGGTCAGAAACTCCCATGCAAACTGGATCGCATCACGCTTGAAGTAGTCGCCAAAACTAAAATTGCCCAGCATCTCAAAGAAGGTGTGATGACGGGCGGTGTAGCCGACATTTTCCAGATCGTTATGTTTGCCCCCAGCGCGAACGCAGCGCTGCGAGGTGACGGCGCGGCTATACGGGCGCTTATCCGTGCCCAGAAAGACATCTTTAAACTGCACCATACCCGCATTGGTAAACAGCAGGGTCGGATCATTGCCTGGCACCAACGAACTGCTGGAGACAACGCTGTGCCCCTGCTGTTCAAAGTAATCCAAAAACGCTTGGCGAATCTTTGCGCTGTTCATCTGTTTCATAACCACCCAACCACCGACGAGTTACCCCCTGATCCATGGAGCGATACTCCAATAACCAAGAACCAACAACTTTATTGCTTGCAAAATTGGGACACAGTATACATGCGGCGTGGATAGCAGAATACTCTTCACTTGACAAATAAACAGCCTCTGACTCAACCATTAACCTGACAGACAAACAGATCGACTGATCCAGGTGTCCTTCGCCTTAATCTACCCGGGCCTAAGCAGGCAAACTCACGGGCCCTGATAAGGCTCGCAGGGGCCGGGTTAATAGTCAGCCTCCTCTGCGCTCATGGCATAGCGAAGCTGCTCCTGAGTAAAGCCACGGTACAATAAAAACCGCCACTGCTTTGCCTGAGCCCGATGATCCTCTGGCACGTCCAGACCGAAGCGCCGCTGACGCACTGTTCGCGCCAATTCAAACCAATCTTGCTCACAGCCACTCAGCACCGTATCGCTGATCGACGCGTCGACCCCCTTGTGCCGCAACTCCTGGACAATCCGGACCGGCCCCTGGCCCCGACTCACCCGGGAGCGCAACAGGCTTTGAGCATAGCGCAGGTCGCTCTGCAACCCCTGCTGCAACAACTGATCAAGCACTGCCGTCAGCACCCGCTCTGCCCCTTCGAGACGGCCCAGCCGCTGCACCAGCTCGGCCCGGCTATACTCTCTTCGGGACAGCATCATTAACGCCGACTGTCTTAACTGATGCATTAACTCATCACTCATATCCACCTCTCTGACTTTGCCAGCGCCTAGATGCACCGATAGAATAGCCGCCTTTCAAGACCATCGGTCAGCCTCCTAGGTATAGCGCCAGGAACACAAGGGCACAGCATGAAACTCTCCGCTTTCGGCACTAAATTCACCACCGAGTCTGGCATCCTCAGCTTAATGGACGATCTGGGCAACGCATTGGCCGGAGATCAGGACATGATCATGATGGGCGGGGGCAACCCCAGCCACATCCCAGAAGTTCAGGCACTCTTTCACGACCGCACAAGGCGAATTCTCGACAACCCCAAGGAGTTCCGCCACCTGATTGGCGTCTACGATCCACCCCAGGGTGAAATCGAATTTACCACCAACATGGCCAAACTGCTGCGTCGCGAACTGGGCTGGGATGTCAGCGCCCGCAACATCGCCCTGACCAACGGCAGCCAGTCCGGGTTCTTTATGCTCTTCAACATGTTCGCTGGCGAATACAGCAACGGTCAGCAGAAGAAGATTCAACTACCGCTGGCTCCGGAGTATATCGGTTATTCAGACGCAGGCCTCAACGGTGATTTCTTCACCGCCGGCCATCCAAAAATTGATTATCTGGATGCCCATACCTTCAAGTATCGAGTCAACTTCGATGAGATCAAGATCTCAGAGCAGACCGGTGCAATCTGCGTTTCACGTCCCACCAACCCCACCGGCAACGTCATCACCGATGACGAACTGGCAAAACTTGATGAGCTGGCAAAACAGCATGACATTCCACTGATCATTGACAGTGCCTACGGCACCCCCTTTCCCAACCTGATCTTTACCGATGCCACGCCGCTGTGGAATGACAACATCATCGCCTGCATGAGTTTATCCAAGCTTGGCCTACCTGCCGCACGGACCGGCATCATCGTGGCCAGCGAAGCTGTTATCCGCGCCGTTTCATCAGTCAATGCCATTATCAACCTCTCCACCGGCAGCTTCGGCCCGGTCCTAACCCAGGACATGGTGCGCAGCGGCGAGATTATTCGGATCAGCAACGATCTGGTAAAACCCTACTATCAGCAACGCGCGCAACTCGCAGTGAACTGGTTCCACTCCGCACTAGGTGAGCTGCCCTATTACATTCACAAGGCAGAAGGAGCGATGTTCCTGTGGCTATGGTTTAAGGACCTGCCGATCTCAAGCCTGGAGCTGTATCAGCGCCTTAAAGCACGCGGTGTCCTGATCGTTTCTGGCCACTATTTCTTCCCTGGCATCACCGATGAATGGCAACACAAACATGAATGCATCCGCGTCACCTATAGCCAGGAAGCCGACCAGGTCAAAAAGGGGATCGAGATCATCGCCGATGAGGTTCGCAATGCTTACGAACGAAGCTGAGCCAATGCCTGTGGAGTCGCAATGACGGGCGCAAAAGAGGGCCCTGGCTGACACCCAACAACCAAGCCCAGCCTCTCGGCAATCGCATTGAGAACCCGCCATTTTTTGGCACACCAGCCGGGACTCAAGAGCAGAGAGGCTTGCGCAGTCCCGGTCAGACGGTGAAATACCAGCTCGGGCGGACTACGCCGAATAATTTCAACGCAGGCTTCAACATAAGCATCGAAAGAGACGCCCTCATAGAGCCCCTGTTTCCACTGCCGAGCCAGCTGCGTGCCCTTGACGATATGCAGCGGATGCAGCTTAAGCCCGGCGGTACCTAGCGCCATCACCCGGTCGAAACTCGCCACACTGGCCAGCGCGGTCTCACCGGGCAGACCGACAATCAGATGGGTACAGATCTGCAACCCGCGCAACTGAGCACGCCGAACCGCATCCTCATATTCGGCCCAGCCGTGCCCCCGGTTGACCCGCGCCAGGGTCGCATCGTTGGCCGACTGCAGCCCCAGCTCAAGCCATACTTCATA
>SDWN01000315.1 GCA_004195305.1 Neptunomonas sp.
GTGGGGCTGCTGTTTCGGGGGGGCGGATCGTCCGGCGGTTGGTCGATCCTGGCACGGCTGGTCGCCGATCGGGCGCATATTGGCGTCGGCCAGGCTGCGGTGATCTTGGATACGGTTATCGTACTGATCTCCGCGACCGTATTCCGTGAACCCGAGGCGGCGCTGCTGGGTGGGATCACGGTGTTTGTTACCGGGCAGTTGATCGATAAGCTAATGACACCACGGCCGAGTACCCGGTTGGTGCATGTCAGTAGTCGTCACTCCAATGAGTTGCAGGCGGTGATCGATGCTCAGTTTGGTATTCGGGGGATGGTGGTGCGCTGTGATGCGGCGGCAGGCGAGGGCGGTAAGGATCTGCTCTATCTCAATATCGATCGACGCCATCTCAAGACGCTGGTGGCGATGATCAAGGAACAGGCACCGGATGCGTATGTCACCGTGGCCGACGCCGTCGATATGAGCGGTGATCGTTGACGCCTTGATTTAACGCTTTTTCTAGGCCTATTAACCCGATGGGTTAATAGGCCCCGCAAGCCTTATCAAATCCAGTCAGTTCGCGTACTTACGCCCGGTTACGAGTGGCTCTCTGTTAGCGACCGGACGGTTGGTTTTGTTGCCGGTATTGGCGCGGCGAGAGCCCCAGCAGTTTTTTAAATAACCGCCGCAGCGAGCTCTGACTGCTGTAGCCAACACGAGCGACGACCTGCTCAATACTCAAATTGGTGTTTTCTAACAACAGCTTGGTCTGCTCCAGGCGTAGATCCTGCAAGTACGCGGAAAGACTTTTGGCATGGGCTTTCTTAAACCGGCGAGACAGGGTCCTGGGGCTGACCGAGTGCAGGCTGGCCAGTGCATCTATATTTATTGGTTGCGCAATATTACGCTGCAGCCAGCTCTCGACCGCCAGCACCAGCTCATCTTGATGATCGGCTTGCTCCTGGATAAAAAGGTAAGGCGCGGCATAGCTTTGGGCGGCGTCAATCAGCATCGTACGGGCGCATTGCTGGGCCAGCTGGCGTCCGACTTGTTGCTCAATGATCTCAAGTATCACTCCCACATTGGCGTTCATTGAACCGGTGCAATAAGTGTTGGAATTTTTAACCAGCAGTCGCTTTGGCTGTAATTGAACACCCGGGTAACGCGTGCGAAAAAGTTCGCCAAGCCACCACGCCGTAGTCGCCTCCTGGTGCTCCAGCGCGCCGGTCTCGGCCAGCAGGAATACCCCGCTGCAGTTGGCTGCGACTGGTACGCCCTGGCGAATCTGTTGTTGCAGCCAGAGGCATTCCCGACCGAGGGTATTGAGCTTTTTGAGCAGTGAGGGTCCGTCAGCGTGATGGATCCCCGGCACGATGATCAGGTCGGCTTTGGGGGCGTCTTCCAGGCGGTAGTCAGCCAGCATACGGGTGCCGTTGGAGCAGCAGATCTCCGTGCCGGTGGTTGATACCAGGCTACAGCGGTAGAGCGCGCTGGCATCAGTGCGCTGCTGCTTCCATAACGTATTGGTGACATTAAAAACATCGAAAGGAGACACCAGGCCTGAGGCCTGGCAGCCAGCAAACGCTAACCCTATTATCTGGTACATATTGACCGTTTACGCGCGTTAAATGGCGCTCTTGTGGCTGAATATTGTCGGTTTCAACTGCTAGACTGGCGCTCTTGATCGATAAAAATAATAGGAAGCACAAACATGCATGAATCGCCCATCAGTCGTTACCCCGTTCCATCGTTGGATACTCTACCCGATGATATCCGTGAACGCATCCTGGCGGTACAGGAGAAAGCCCGGTTTATCCCCAATGTGTTTTTGACCCTGGCGCATCGTCCGGCAGAATTTCGCGCCTTCTTTGCCTACCATGATGCGATCATGGAGCGAGCAGGAAGCACCTTAAGCGCGGCTGAAAAAGAGATGATCATCGTCGCCACCAGTGCCGCAAACGGCTGTCAGTATTGTGTCGTTGCCCACGGCGCACTGTTGCGGGTTTTTTCGAAACAACCCCTGTTGGCCGACCAGATCGCCATCAACTACCTGCACGCGCCCCTGAGCGAGAAACAAAAGGCCATGTTAGCTTTTTCCCTCAAGCTGGCACGCACCCCGGAGTTGGTCGATGAGTCCGACTACGATCGGCTTAAGCAGTTCGGATACGACGATGAGGACATTTGGGATATGGCGGGTATCACCGCATTTTTTGGGTTATCCAACCGGATGGCCATCGTTACCGGCATGCAGGCAAACGCAGAGTTTTACACCCTGGCACGGCAACCCAAAGCGTAAACGGGATAGCGTATTACAGAGCATGGATTGCCGCTGCCGGAACCTGCGGCAATCTAGCGCGTGTCTATCCCCTCCAGACCTACTAACTATCAATGACTATGGGCGCCAAGGCGTCGAATTTAAGTACCCAGAGTTGACGTTTAACCGCGCGTTAATACCTAGCGATCCGGCTGCTGCGTTACTCCTGCTGTAGTTCTGCTGTAGTTCTCTTGTCGTACTCTATAGTTCTCCCTGTATTGATCTCCCTCAAAGAAATTGTCCGCAGCATCTGCAAGACTGGCTTCGCTCCAACGCCTCCCCAAGAAAAAGACTTGTTATGATGCTGTACCGAACTCTGCTAGCAACTGCTATCGCTTCAACCCTGGTCGGACAAGCCGTGGCCACCGAATCTTTAAACGGTAAAAGCATGGCGATGTCAGGGGTTGGGGTCGCCAACGCGCACTATAGCCACGGCGTTCTCATCAATCCCGCCAACGCCGTGCGCTACCATGAAAGTGATGATTTCAATGTTAACCTGAACCTCGGTGCGGTTGGCAGTGATGAGGATGAACTGATCGATAATGCCGACGATCTGGCCAATCAGCTTGATCTACTGAGTACTCTCGATTTCTTTACCACTACCAGCCAAGAACTGCGAGATATCAAAGATACCCTGGTCTTACTGGATGGATCAGGCGCCAACGTGGTCGTTGGGGGCAATGTAACCATCGGCATTCCCAGCAGTAAGTTTTCGCGGTCTTCTTTGTCAATGTGATCGGCGGGGTCGAGGTGGGAATGACGGTTGACCCTCAAGATCTGGACGATATTGACCAAATTATCGATGATATCAATAACAACAATACCAACACTGGCTTTAGCGTAGACGATCTAGACAGCCGGGTCACCGCCACCGGCCTGGTGCTGCGGGAGATCGGCATCGGCTTTGGCAAGGAGTTTGACGTTAAGGGGCAGCCTATCGCCCTGGGTATCACACCCAAGCATCAGTAT
>SDWN01000317.1 GCA_004195305.1 Neptunomonas sp.
AGATGTGTATAAGAGACAGGGTGTCGGTTGCTGCGTGACCCTTTCAACATAGATTTTCAGCCCCTCTCCTGAACAGAGCTCAGGTGACAGGCAGGTCACCTCATCCGCCGCGTAGGCGCTGTTGATGACACTGCTCAACAGCACGGCTGCAAATTTTCCTAACTGTTGCGTCAGTGAAGAAAGGGGCTGCGAACTGCCGGCCTGAGACGACCTGTCTGCCACGGCCTCAATCTCAAGCTGCTGTATCAAAGCGCCCTCGCCCTTGTCGGTCAGGTAGCCCATGATGTTGGAGTGCACCGCCGCTTTACGGTTGATGAACTGATCACCACTGGGCAGCTCGATAACGATGCCACGGTACTCCTGAGTGATCAGCACATCGGCGATCCGAGTCAGCACACCGAGCCCTTCAACCGTCAGCCGATACCGATCGAAATAACGATCAGCCATCGACACTCGGACCAATGGTAACTGCTGCAGCCCATCCTGCTGTACCTGCTGCTGGATCTCTCGCGTTTCATGAATCACCGTTTCATAAGTGAGCATCACTTCAACCCGGCGATTCTGGGCCATACCCGCAGGGGTGGCGTTACTCACGACGGGGATATCCGGGCCATAGCCCTGAGTCACCAGCTGCTCATCGGTCAGGTTCAGTGCCGTTTGAATCGCTTTCGCAGCCTTCTTCGCACGGGCATCGGCCAGGCCGTAGTTGTCGCCATAGATCGCCTGAGCCCGTGCCGATAAGCGCTCGTTATCGGTATGCCCCTGAACAATCAGTCGAATGTTTTCGACCTTGCGCAGATCCTCTATCGCCGCACGGATACGAGCCATGTAGGCATCGGAGATGTTCGACTTACCCGAATCGAAATGTTCAGAACCGATATCACCCTGATAGGTATGGGTGGTGCGCTTCTCCAACGTTTCGAATTGTGGCTCAGGTACCGCCACTGCTTTGGGAACAACCCAGATCGGTTTAACCTCAGTAGGCGCCTCTATCTCTGGAAGTTTGATGCCGTAATTGATCGTCGACAACAAACCACCGGTGATCCGCATCACCCGCGGATTCTCGGTCGTGAAGCGCCCCCCCCGTGGCAACGAGAGCGGATCAACCTTGAGGATGTAGTTACGCCCGCGGACATTGTTGCCCGGATCAACCCCCGGTACGCTGTAGCGCCCCAGCTGATCGGTCGTAATCCACTCACCCTGTACGGTCGCAAGACGCACCCCGGGCAAGCCCTCTTCGGTCAGCCCCTGGTTGTGCAGCGTGATCAGAATATCGCTGTCGCGCTCTTCACGAACGACCCGGATCTCCTGCGCCGTAGTCCCGGCCGCCTTGTCTCCGACATGCTCGGTGGTCACCGTACCGTCATGGGCATAGAGAATCCGCGTGCCTTCAGCCGTAGTAACGTGGAAGGCATTGTTGGCGCCCTTTGGCATCACCACTTCGATACGCGCTACTGCGTCATCGGCACCGTATCTACGCCCCTGCAGCGTACCTACCTGATAACTGTTCCAGCCAAAATAATCACTCTTGAGCTTCACCTGGGTCGCGATTGCGGCGTCCTGGAAGCCATCCTGATCGTGATCGGCGAACACCCTGCCAATAATCGTGGTCAGATCAAAAATAGCATCGGCCACCACATCGACTTCGGCCGCGGTGGTGTTACTGATCTGCGTACCTAACCGCGATGCTAGCGCGCGGTTAGTATGAGTACCCAGCGTGACCCCAGCGCCCACGACGGTGACATAGGTGATACGAACGCTCTCTCCGGTGGCCAGAGACAAGCCGTTAAAGCTGATCGTCGCACCGGGGGTGGGGCTAAGTACTGTCGTGACATCGTCAGCGGTATCTAACAGGCCATCGAGGCCAGCACGTAGCAAACGCGCACTGTTGTCCGCCAGTTTGAAACCGGCAGCCGGCGTATCCAGGATATCAACGCTAGCTAGCGGCGCCCCGCTCAGGTTCTGAGCAGTAATGCTATAGGGCATCAGCTCACCGACACTGATGCTGCGCTTTAACGCACTCTTGCTCAGCAGCACGTTCGCAGCAATCGCGGGGTCAACCGGAATATGGTTATTGACCACATCCTTAGCGCCAGCCCCCAGGATAAAGGTCAGGTAGTAATCCCCCAAGGTTCCGGAGACGCTGGGCAAGGCATTGGCGACCACTTCACAGCGAGGCGTGCCAGGATCGGCATCGGCCACACAGGTAAAGGCGTCTAACGGCCCTGCTGATGCCGTTTTAGTCACCGAGGGATAGGTAGAACCTGCCGCCAGCGTCGCGTTATCGATGCGAATGGCATAATCCGTCGCGGCCGCCGGGCAGGCGCTGGTCGCTTGGATACCGGTATCACCGGCCGGATTGAGCAGGAACTGGTACTCACCGTCCGCCAGCCCTAAGACACTGGGCGTTCCGCCGCCACCGGTGATCTGGCCCTGCTGGGCCGAGGGTGACAGACAGGTTACGGGCAGATCAACACCCGTTGCATCGGTCAGAAACAGGCGTACTCCCGCCAGGGGGGCACCGGTTACGCTGTCATAGACAATGCCGCGCGGATCAATCAGGAAGTTCAGGTCCAGAATACCCAGCGGCGAAGCCAGACCGCCAGCCTGGCCTGCGGTATCACCGGCAGGGGTGATAAAGCGCGCCTGGTAGGCTCCGGACGTGATGGCCGGGATCACATAATAGCCCGAACTATCGGTCACCGATTCGATCGCCGCGCCCGACTCGTCCAGGACCGGTTGACCGGCACTGTCCAGAATAGCAATTTTCCAACCCGCTAGCGGCTCTTCCGAGCTAGCACAGCTTCCGTCACCATCCTTGTCGCGACATAGCTGGCCCTGAATGGCAGCCGGAAACAGGATCGGCGAGGGTTCATTCTCACCCGCCTCGTTGGGATCGAAGTCGCCATCAGCATCCATCTGTCTAACCAACTCTGCGGTATCCGACGCATCCAGCGCTTGTCCGGTGGCATCGTCAGACAGATCACTGATCCTCACGCCACTGACCGGATCGGTCGCATTGACGATGACCTGATTGTTGAAGGTCTGCTGCTGCAGCTCGGTTAATGCAGCAGTATTGCTGTAGTCGATAGCAATGTTAACTTTCAGCTCTACCCGCACCCGCTCACCAACGTTCAAACGGGAGTTGGCAGAATTGAACAGATTGGCATCGCTGATACCATCGAAACCGCTGTTCAATTCCAAGGTTGCGGGCGCACCGGGAAGA
>SDWN01000572.1 GCA_004195305.1 Neptunomonas sp.
GATACCGCCTTCATAGGAGATGGCTCCGACGGTTTTACCCCAGAGCTGAACCTTAGCGATGTTGTGGCCCTGATCTACCATTCCGGTTCATCCCTGTCTGCGTTGCCGGGAGGGCTAGTGCGTGAGGCGCGCTGGCGCTTTTTGCCCTCCAGTTTCATGCGCTCTACGGGGCTGAAAGGCCGTTTGGGTAGCAGGCTGTCAAACTGATCGAGTTCGCCCAGGGTGCGTAAGATACCGATCAGCACTGAGAGCTTGACCTTGCCTTTTACCGCGTTGCGATACGTCACCTCAGAAATACCCACCTCTTCGGCGACAACTGCTTGGGAGAGGTTGCTTTCCAGGCGACGATCCTCGATGCGTCGACCCATTTCGGCCGCGATCGATTCATCGGTCATGGCATAGTAGTTCATGAGGTTACCCTAAGCGTAAAAAAGTCAGCGTCTATCGTCATTTTATTACCATTAACGAAAGAAAACTTATGCTTATGTTGGCACAGATATATTGGGCTGGCAATAATCTCTAATGGATATTAATTTTACGTTTAGTCGGATATATATGGAGTAGACGCGCCAAACCTTTCGCTTAAGGTGCAGCCATGTGTTTTCAGAGGAGCGTTTGAGTCACGGGTCATAGGCATAGCGGGTCCGTCATCATCGCATGCGGCTAATGAACGGGTTTGGATGCTAGGAGGCTTGATCTAATCTGATTACCCACAAAGCTCAGCCATGATGCCCGCCAATCTATTCTCGCGAGCTTGGATTGTCGGTTTATGTGGGCCTGTCTGAAATTGCTCCTGCATTTAAGACACATCCCTCATCCCTGTGGGTCGGTTTCATTCCGACAGAACCCCAAGTGGCTACCTATGTCGGGATGTGCCGCCCCTGAAATCCGATATACATGCGTTGATTGGTATTTATTCCTACCAGGAGCGAAAAATGGCCAAAGTCGGCTCTTCCACACGACGGCATGGATGCAGAGCAACGCAGGAGCGGTTGCCGAGTAGATTGGTGTTAAGTCCGACAGGGGCTCCTAGACCAGAGGAACCAAGGGGAAGTCTATTTTGGGTTGGATAAGATTATTGATCCAATTGCTATAGGTGTTGATGAGGGTCCAGGTTGTGATCTCAACCAGCAATTGATCGTTGAGTCCGGCGTTACGCGCTTGGGTTAAGATGCTTTCTGGCACCGCGCCGCGGTATTCCCGCATGGCGAGAGCAAATGACAGCACCGCCTGATCCAGCGGATCATCAGCATGTCCTGTTTGTGCGCGCAGTGCCGACGCCTGGTTAACGCCGGCATGTTTGGCTGAAAACGTGTGCCCGCTTACGCAGTATTGGCATCCGTTTTTATTGGCGACAGCCAGAGAGATCATCTCCTGTTGAGCGGTAGTCAAGCGACTGCTGCTTTCTATCGCCTCTTCAAAGTCCAAATAGGCGTTTAATGCGGTACCGTTATTGGCGAGTGCGGCAAAGAAATTCGGCACAGTCCCAAACTTTTTGTGAATAGATTCAAGCGTCGGCGCAGCGGCTTCACAGGCGGTTGGTATGGTGATCATTGGCATTCTTGACATATGAGGCTCCATTATTGCCGGTGTACAGGTCTGTACAGGGCTGGCATCATAGGTGTACAGATCTGTTTAGTCAACGGCTCGCGGATTCAGTTTTAGGGTTGTCACCTGAGGTCGGGGCGGGATGAACCGAGTAGGGTCGCCGCAGCCTTGCCATAAATGGCATCATTGCGGATCAGTGAGTCTGTGGCCGTTGCAGCAATAACAGTTCTATCGAAGCTGGTATCATGTCCTCCGATTAAAGTAGCGTTAAGAGGTATCTAGATGGCAACGCCGAGACGGGATCATCTGCTGGATGTCGCAGAGGAGTTATTTTACCGTGAGGGATTTCATGCCACCGGCATCGACAGAATTCAGGCTGAATCCGGTGTCTCTAAGACCACCCTGTATAAGCACTTTTCGTCAAAAGAAGCTCTTATTGTGGCGGTATTGACGCGCAGCAGCGTGCAGGTTAAAGAGCATCTATATGCACTTACTCAGCCGCTGAAAGGTTGCGGCGTCGAACGGATTCGGGTCGTATTCTCCGAGTTGTATCTGGTTTGCGGAGCAGAGAATTTTAATGGCTGCCTGTTTAACAATGCCGCTGCCGAGTTTATTAATTTAAGCCCGGAGATTCGTGAACTGGCCCGAGGACATATGGCCTGGATGCGCAGTTTTTTCTTGGCGTTACTGGAAGAGGAACAATTACCCCCCCGACTGGCGCTTCTGTTGTTATCGTTGTATGAAGGGATCCTAACCGTGGCCAGAGTCCACCAAGGTTCCTGCGCGATTGAGCTGGCCGAGGAGCTGCTGGAGCCCTTGCTGACGCTATCGATGGAACCGTCGCTAATGGCGTCAACATAACCGCCATAGAAAGTAGCGGGGGTATCTAGGGTCCGCCCCGGGATGTGAAGACGCCCGAGGGGGCGAAATTGAAACCCACCGGCAATGATAATAATCGCTAATCCACCGAAAACCTTCGCATCTGCAAGGGTTTAAGTGCTGCATCTTGACCAATGCGGCACGCGAGAATAGATCGGCTGCATTATGGCTGAGCTTTGTGGGTAATCAGGTACCTCTATAGCTGGCGCAATTAAATCACCTCGCGCTTAACCAGGTGGTTGTTCGGTACCATCCGCTTGTGCAACACACCGAATACGACTAACTGACGTTCATGCGCAACGTAATAAACAACATGGCTGGCATGAGTAAAACTCAATACATTCGTCCCAACCTCTGGCTTGGGTTTGCCCAGGGAAGGTATCTCGGCAAGTAGACGCAGCGTTTTCCGTAATTCCGATAAGTATTTTTGAGACTGGGCAGGCCCCCATTGGTGTACTGTATACCGTCGAATTTCGATCAGGTCCGATTGGGCGTCAGGCGTTAAGCGATAGGTTGTTGGCATCAGTCGAGATGGCCCTTTTCCAGCTCATCAAAAAATGATTCGCCGTCGACCAGATTGCCGGCTGCAATATCCGCCTTGGCCTGTATCGCTCTTGCTTGCAACAGTCGCAACTTGAGCGTCTCTATGCTCTCGTATTCTTCCGCCGAGATAACCACGGCAACAGGCTTGCCGTTCTTATTGATCTGGATAGGGGCGCGCTGTGCTTTTAATAGCATGTCACCGAAATGGGTTTTCGCTTCATTGGCAGAAAGAGCGTCCATCGTTATCAACCTCTCAATATCGTTCGATTCGTTC
>SDWN01000803.1 GCA_004195305.1 Neptunomonas sp.
ATTTAAGACACTTCCCACATCCCTGTGGGTCGGTTTCATTCTGACAGAACCCCCAGGCGGCTGTGTCGGGTTGAAACACCCAAAAAATCCGATGTTTCTTCGTTGATTTGGGTTGTACCCGATCAGGGTGCTGCTTGCGTCAGGCTGAAGCCCGACCTACAGGTTCGCTGCTGTGGGTCGGCGCACCCCGTTCCTGACGGGGGTACCGCACTTCCTACATCCTTGTAGGTCGGAATTCATTCCGACAGAGCGACCAAACGGCTGCCTATGTCGGGCTGTACACCCATCCGCAAAATCCGATATCCATGCGTGGGCTGGGATTGACTCCACCTCGCAGCGATAAGGCCTGACTATTGCCTCCCCCGGCCTCCTCTGAGTGTCGTATTTACGATAAATTCAGCCGCTAAGACACCGCTGTTGCCATCCGCTTATCCGTAAAGTGGACAGATCGTAATCCTCCAGCATATCCCCACGGGTGTTTTGTTGAAGGATGCGGTGTGCTTCACAGCACTTGTAAAATAAGTCCAAAAATCGCAAGTGGAGGTGTGTATGAATATGCTCACGCAGTGCAATTCAGCGGTTAAAGAACGTTTCATTGTGGAATCACTACGTCCTGATCAAGTCACGCTGACTATCAATCCAGTACTGGAGTCTTATCCTTGCCAAGTCATCGGGATAACGCCACTGGGACCCAAGGTGTTGCAGGTCTGGTTGAGGCCTCCCAGCCATTTCCCCGGTTATAGCGCCGGTCAGTATGTAGAGTTACAGCTGGCTGACGGCACCTCACGGCCTTTTTCCATTGCCAATTGCCCGAATGAATCGGGCAGTCTGGAGCTGCATATCGAGCAGCGTCCGGACAGTGACGCGTTGTGCGCCCTGTTGCTGCAGATGCAAACCTACGGTTATATTAATGTTAAACCGGCGGCAGGTGATGTGGGCTTGAAACCGGTTAAGGGCCCGAGTGTTTTTCTGGCTGCGGGCACCGGCTTTTCCCAGATAAAAGCGTTGCTGGAACAACATATTCTCGACTTCGGGCGCGATAATGACCGCAGTCAAACACCGCTGTATCTGTTCTGGGGGGCCGACCAGCCCGAGCAGCGCTACCTGGAATCTTTGGTTGACGAATGGAGTCGAGGTTATCAGCACTTTCACTACCGGTCCCTGAACTGGCTGGACGGTGATACCTGGCACGATGCCGTTGCCGGTGAGCTGAGTGATCTCAGCAATTGCCATGTCTACGCCTGTGGTTCCCCGCAACGCGTTTATCAGACCTTGGAGCAGCTGGAACGGTTGGGTCTCCCCAGATCGCAGAGCCAATCGGACGTGTTTGCATACGCGCCTCGGGGGGCGTGATTAGTGCATCACCTGCCCTTAAAGGAGCGGTACTGCTGTTTTTTGTTGATGGGCGGATGAGCATACGTGTCGCAAGTGTTTGTTGAAAGGAGGCCGACGTGGCGTTAGTGATACTTTTAGCAACATCCGCTGTTTCCGCGGCTTCTATTGCCGCTCAGCATTAATTCAAGCATTCCCGCTCATTCAACACATTCATCCCATTGTTATCGGTAACCCCATGCTGAGATCGATCTTCGATCAGCCCCCTCTGGGCCAGAGAGGGGGCGATCAAAAACCTCGGGATTGCACCGAAATTGATCTGGGTGAACGGCTGCATCGATTGCGGCTCCGGCGCCAGTGTTCAATTGCAGAGCTGGCTCAAATTACGGGGGTCAAGGCGCGGCTGCTGCAAAAGATAGAAGCGGGCACGACGTCACCCAAGATCTCGGTGCTACAACCAATCCTGAGCGCACTGGGCGTTGGCTGGGGTGAATTTCTTGCCCCGCAACCGCCTGCCGATTACGGTACTCGACAGGTCAATACGCTGGCTGAGGCTGGACAACAGATCACGGCAGTAAACTACCAGCACCGTCTGCTCGCCAGCAGCATGCTGCAGAAAAAAATGTTGCCGAAGATCAGTACCCTAACCCTGATTAGCGAGCTTTCTTCGTCACCATGGGATGCCCATGCAGGGGAGGCGTTCGTGATGGTGTTAGAAGGCGCCGCGACACTGCATTCCGATGACTATGAAACGACATTACTGGCAGCGGGCGATAGTGTTTATTTCGACTGTACTCGCCGCTACCGGTTGTTTGCAGATCAACAGCCGGGCACCAAGGTCGTCTGGCTTACCTCGCTGACTTGAAAAGTTATTTCTCTGGTTACAAGATGCTTGGTGTATTTGCAGGGTGAAAGTCCCTGTAGTGGTGCATTGATACTGCAGCAGTTATTCAACAACAATGATTGCTTGTTCTATGTCCATGACAGATGATTTCATAATTGAAACTGTTTGGTGATAGCCATGACTACCCACCCCAAACAAGAACCCTTAGCTCCTTCAGGCACCGATCTTTTTCAGGCTACTCAGGTGGGTCTGGCCAATATATCAGAGCAGGTGGGTGAGCTTGGGCTGTCCGAGATACAGCTACTGATGCTGCTAGCGGGTAAGCGCCTTGGATCATGGGTGCCGCTGCGCCAGGTTAAAACTGAGATGCCGGGGCGATCCGCCGCTAAAATAACCCGCGTGCTCCATAAACTGGCCAATCAGAATAACTCTGACCGGCTTGTGACAGCACGCCCTTCAAGTGAGTCTGGACGCGAAAAAGAGCTGAGGCTGACAAGCCGGGGCCAAGGTGCGCGATCTATACGATATCGAGTTTTTAGCACGACAATACGGCGATCATTTCGATCAACAGCAGATAGAACGCTTAGTTAATATGGCTGTTTATCCTGCAGAGGTCGTTGAACGGTATACTCTCGGAACCCTCAGGGGGTTCTCTATGTCGGGATGACGCACCCAAAAAAACCAATATTCCTTCGTGGATTTGGGTTGTTTTCGATCAGGGTGCTGCATGCGTCAGGCTGAAGCCCGACCCACAAGGATGTGGGAAGTGTCTGAAATGCAGGAGCAATTTCAGACCGACCCACAAAAGAGAGATGCAGGCTGGGAGGTGTTGGTTTATGTGGGTCAGAATTCATTCTGACAGAGCCCCCAGTCGGTGGCCTGTGTCGGGATGAAACGCCCAAAAAATTCGATGTTTCTTCGTGGATTTGGGTTGCTTCCGATCAGGATGTTGCTCGCGTCAGGCCGAAGCCCGACCCACAAGGATGTGGGAAGTGTCTGAAATGCAGGAGCAATTTTAGACCGACCCACAAAAGAAGCAGATGTATGCGCATCACATGT
>SDWN01000037.1 GCA_004195305.1 Neptunomonas sp.
CAGGGACGCAGGTATGCCGTTGTTGTCGGGAACTGACAACGGCCCTGTACATCGCCCCTACCGCCATCCATGGCTCTCGTGGCATACCGTACATCCTGTACATAAAAAAACCGGTGTCAGAGTATAACACCGGTTTTTTGGGTCAACGGATCGGGCTGTTACAGCAGCGAGATATCCGCCACCAGCAGGAAGCGCTGGCGCAACTGATTCAGCAGGCGGATCCGATTGTCGCGAATCGTCGCATCGTCAGCCATCACCATGACGTCGTCAAAGAAGGCATCGATCGCTGGCTGCAGGCTGGCCAGCTGCTCCAGGATCGATTTGAAATCGCCCATGTCCAACAGACTGTCGATACTCGCATTGAGGCTGTTGAGCTCGCTATGCAAGCGCTTCTCGGCGGCTTCTTGGAACAGGCTTTCGGAAGGTGCCTGGCTACCGGGGTCACCCTGTTTAGCGAGAATGTTGGCGACGCGCTTATTGGCTGCGGAGAGCGCTTCTGCCTGCGCCAAGGTGCGGAAGTGGTTCACCGCCTGGACCCGCTGATCAAACTCCAGCGGCTTGGTTGGGTTGACGGCTTTAACCGCCAGGAACACCTCAGCCGGTACACCCTGGTCGGCATACCCGGCCCGGAAACGCTCCAGCATAAAGGCCAGTACCTGCTGCTCCAAACCAGCACGTGCGGGCAGGTTGGCGTGCTGATCTGCAGCTGCCGTGAGCAGGTCCAACAGGTCTAGATCGAGACGATGCTCGACCATGATGCGCAAGGTGCCGAGGGTAGCACGGCGTAGCGCATACGGGTCCTTACTGCCGGTGGGTGGCTGGTTGATACCAAACAGACCGACCAGCGTATCGAGCCGATCGGCCAATGCCAGGGCGATACCGGTCTTGGTTGCTGGCAATGCATCGCCGGCAAATTTGGGCAGGTACTGCTCGTTCAGTGCCTGAGCCACTTCAGCAGGCTCGCCGTCGTTGAGGGCATAGTAGGATCCCATCAATCCCTGCAGGTCGGTAAACTCGAGCACCATTTCGGTGACCAGATCGGTCTTGGCCAGATTGGCGGCGCGCTCGGCCCATGCCGTGTCGCCACCGATCTGCGCGGCGATCAGGCTGGCAAGTTTCGCCACCCGCTGTGACTTGTCGTAAACAGTGCCGAGCTGGGCCTGGAATACGATCGGCTTGAGCTTTTCAATCCTTGATTCCAAGCTGTGTTTTTTATCCGTTTCGAAGAAAAACGCCGCATCCGCTAGACGTGGTCGAATCACCTTTTCGTTGCCTGCGATCACTTGCTGCGGGTCTGTACTCTCGATGTTGGAGACGGTGATGAAGTAGGGCAATATCTGCTTGTCGGCATCGACAACGTGGAAATATTTCTGGTGCTCCTTCATCGACGATACCAGCGCCTCGGCAGGCACCTCGAGGAAGCGTGATTCGAAACGACCGGAAAGCGCGACCGGCCATTCGACCAGTCCGGTAACCTCGTCCAGCAGGTCCGGATCGATAACCGCCTGTGCATTGATTGCGCTGGCCGCCTGTTTGATCTGCTGTTCGATCGTTGCACGGCGCTGGGCGAAATCGGCGATAACATAGCCGGTTTTAGCCAGCGTGGCTTCGTAGTCACTGGGCGCTATGAGCTCCAGTGCGCGGTTGTAATGGAAGCGGTGGCCGAAGGTGTGACGTCCGGTTTTAATCCCAAGAATTTCCGTCTCGATGACATCCTCGCCGAATAACAGCACGCACGAATGCACCGGACGAACGAATTCGGTACGGCTAGCGCCCCAGCGCATCCGCTTGGGAATAGGTAAGTTATCAAGGGCCGTCCTGATCACGGAGGCGAGCAAGTCGCGAATAGGCTGCTCGGGCTCTTCTTTCAGGTAGCTGATTTTACCACTTGTTATCTGCAGCCCGCTGTCATCAAGCTCGATGCCGTTCTTCCTGGCAAACCCCAACAGCGCTTTAGTCGCTATTCCGTCTTTGTCATAACAGATGCTTTCGGGTGGGCCGGAAATTAGCGTGGTTTTGCTGGGTACGTGGGTCGGCAGTTGTTCAACCAGCAGTGCCAGCCGGCGTGGTGTTGCATACGACTGGAACCGGGTGTTGCTCAGGATCTCCTTGGCAGCATCGCCAAAGATACCTGTTAGCCCTTTACGTACCTCCGCTTCAAGTGCGCTGGAAAGTAATTTAAGCGATTTAGGCGGAAGCTCTTCGGTTCTCAGTTCAAATAGAAAGTCTTTGATTTCCATAGTCATGATTATTTCTCCCCTGCAGCAAGCAGTTCGTTACGCAGGGCCTCATCAGCCAATGGGAATCCTTTTGCCTTGCGTGCCTGGTAATAGGTTTCGCAGACGGCGCGGGCTAGAGTCCGGACGCGCAGGATATAGCGTTGGCGCTCGGTCACCGAGATGGCGTGCCGGGCGTCGAGCAGATTGAATACGTGTGAGGCCTTCATCACCATCTCATAGGCGGGTAGGGCGAGGCCTTTTTCGACCAGCCGACGGCTCTCTTTTTCGAAGTTTTCAAAGCTGCTGAACAGGAACTCGACATCCGCCTCTTCAAAGTTGTAGGTCGACATCTCGACCTCGTTTTGGTGGAATACATCGCCGTAAGTGACTCGCCCCTGAGGGCCGTCGGTCCAGACCAGGTCGTAGATGCTATCGACGCCCTGCAGGTACATGGCGATACGTTCCAGCCCGTAGGTAATCTCGCCGGTGACCGGGAAGCACTCTAAGCCAC
This sequence comes from Neptunomonas sp., assembly GCA_004195305.1. Taxonomy (GTDB): domain Bacteria; phylum Pseudomonadota; class Gammaproteobacteria; order Pseudomonadales; family Balneatricaceae; genus Motiliproteus. Next base: position 2,731 of record SDWN01000037.1, read on the forward strand.
CCATCTGCTGGAAGTAGGTGAACTGGGTTACCTCCATGCCGTTGAGCCAGACTTCCCAGCCGAGACCCCAGGCGCCTAAGGTGGGGGATTCCCAGTTGTCTTCCACAAAGCGTATATCGTGGACCAGAGGATCGATACCCAGCATCAGCAGCGAGTCGAGATAGAGCTGCTGAAAGTTAGCGGGTGAGGGTTTCATCACCACCTGGAATTGGTAGTAGTGCTGGAGTCGATTCGGGTTCTCGCCGTAGCGACCATCGGTAGGGCGGCGGCAGGGCTGGACGTAGGCGGCGCTCCATTTTTCCGGGCCTACAGAGCGCAGCGTGGTTGCCGGGTGAAAGGTGCCCGCGCCCACTTCCATATCCAGTGGTTGGATGAGCACGCAACCCTGCTCGGCCCAGTATTGTTGCAAAGCAAGGATCAGCCCCTGAAAGGTGCTGGTATCGGCGTTTATTGAGTCACTCACGGTTCTGTCACCATATCAGTGGGTTTCAAGGCTAAATGGGCTTTAAAGATTAACGGCTTTTAAGGCATCCGCACGCCGCGATCCTGCTGCACTGAAGATACGCCTGAAGCCCAATTAAAACGGCAAATTATACATCAAGCCGGTTGTTATTGGGGGAGTTAAACGGGGCTAAACTGAGTCGATGGGCTGTGTAAAGGGGCTTGTGGAGGATCGCTTGCCCGGATCTGCAGCTAAGGGGTTAACGGCGTGCAACCAGGTAGGCTTGATCAGGGCGGTTCTGATCCGGATTCAGATCGTGCAGCGGCTCGCGATAGACCAGAGGCGTTAACTTGCAGAAAAGCCGTAACAGCTCTCCCTGCTGGAGCACAAAGTCGGGATTGCTGGGGCCAGATGTTCCGTGCTTAGCACCGCTAAAAGTCTGGTAGAACAGCAGGCCTCCCGGTCTGAGAGCGGCACTGATCGCCGGGCAGAGCGCACGATCGAGATAGCCAGTAACGCAGATCAGATCAAAGCTGGCAACGCCGAGCGATTGAGGCTCGAGGTCGATGCAGCAGGCTTGCAGCGGCAGTTGCTGTTGTCTTGCAAGGTGTTGCAGTTTTGCGATAGCGACGTCGGATATATCCCAGGCCTGGGTGCGGAGACCGGCACGGGCCAATTCCAGCGCGTTGCCGCCAAGTCCGCACGCCAGCTCTAGCGCGTCGCCCTGCAACGGAAGCAGGTGGCGGTTATCGATGAGCACCCGGGCCGGGGCATTAGGTGCTTGTGTGTTTTGGTAGCGTTGATTCCATTTAGCCTGCTGTGGATTTTTGGATGGCATAGGGCTGGATTCAACCACAGCCGATATCGCCGTACTGGCCTGCGGTGAGCCTGAGCAGGTCGGCTGGGCTGAGTTCGATCTCCAGGCCGCGTTTTCCACCACTGACAAACAGGGTCGTTAAGTGTTCAGCGCTTTGGTCCAGCAATAGTGGCAGGTGCTTTTTTTGTCCCAGCGGACTGATGCCACCCAGCAGATATCCTGTAGCGCGCTGTGCTTCCTGGGGATCGGCCATGACCACTTTTTTACTCTTAAGAGCCGTGCCTACGGCTTTTAGGTCGAGACTTCCCGAGACCGGGACTACGCCGACTGCCAGCTTTTTAGAATCGCCATCAAGGCTGACTAAGAGGGTTTTAAAGACCCGCTCGGGTGCAATTCCTAACGCCCCCGCAGCCTCTTCGCCGTATGACTTGGCCCCCGGGTCGTGCTGATAACTATGCGTCAAGTAAACGATCTTGGCTTTCTGTACAACGTTCACGGCTGGAGTCATTGAAAAAGAGCCATCAGCGGATCAGTAAATAAGCCATTAGCGTAACGTAAAAGAGCCATCAGCGTACAGGGAATGAGCCGTCAGCGTACAGGGAATGAGCCATCAGCGTAACGTAAAAGAGCCATCAGCGTACACTAATAAGCCATCAGCGACGCCAGAATGCAGGGGTGAACAACACCAGCAAGGTGAAGACTTCGAGCCGTCCAAGCAGCATCGAGAAGCATAAAATCCATTTGGCGGTGTCGTTGAGACCGCCGTAGTTGGCCGCCACATCACCCAGGCCTGGGCCCAGGTTGTTGAGGGTCGCGCCGACTGCGGTCCAGGCGGTGACCTGATCAAGGCCGGTTCCCAGTAGGGCAATCAACATGATGACAAACACGATCAGGTAGACCGAAAAGAATCCCCACACCGCCTCGGCAACCCGGTCAGGAATCGAGCGATTGCCCAGTTTGATTGGAATAATGGCGCTGGGGTGGAGTAATCGGGTGACTTCACGCATCCCCTGTTTGAGGATGATCAGGACCCGGATCACTTTCATCCCGCCACCCGTCGATCCGGCGCAACCGCCGGCAAAGGCGGCGATGAACAGGAGGAACGGCAGCATCGTCGGCCAGTGGGCGAAGTCGGCGGTGGCAAAACCGGTGGTCGTGGCGATGGATACCACCTGGAACAGGGCGTTACGCAGGGCCTCGAGACCGGTGAAGGTCTCGGTAAGCTGCAGTACCAAGGTACAAAAGGCAGTAATGCTGATCAGAATACTCAGGTAGAAACGAAACTCGGGGTCATACCAATAGTGACGCAGGGATCTGTGCTTCCAGGCGCTGAAATGGAGGGCAAAATTGACCGCCGAGATCACCATAAAGAAGATCGCAATGGCTTCGATCATCGGGCTGTTAAAGTATCCCATGCTGGCGTCATGGGTGGAGAAGCCGCCGATGGCCACGGTTGAGAAACTGTGGCAGATGGCATCAAACGGGGTCATGCCAGCCAGCCAGTAGCTCAGCGCGCAGGCGATCGTTAATGATAGATAAATATACCAGAGCGCCTTGGCGGTCTCGGTAATCCGAGGGGTCAGTTTAGAGTCTTTAACCGGCCCCGGGGTTTCGGCCCGATACAGCTGCATCCCACCGATACCGAGCATCGGCAGGATAGCGACTGCCAAGACGATGATCCCCATGCCGCCAAACCACTGCAGTTGCTGCCGGTACCAGAGGATGGATTTAGGGAGCTGGTCGATACCGGTCATCACCGTGGCGCCGGTGGTAGTCAGCCCCGACACCGATTCAAACACGGCATCGACAACCGATAGATGGGGCATCGCGGATAGTATCAGCGGGATCGAGCCGAACAGCCCGAGGACGGTCCAGAACAGCACGGTGATCAGAAAGCCGTCGCGGGTCCGCAGGTCCTGGCGCACTCTGTTGACCGGTAGCCAGGTGATGAAGCCGGTGACCAGGGTGATACCAAATGCGATCAGGAACGGTAACGAGTTGCCATCAGCATAGATCAGCGAGACGGCTGCGGGCGGCAGCATGCTGAAACTGAATAGCATCATCAGGATGCCAAGAATGCGCAATATAACGCGAAAATGCATATTCGGTAGCGCTCTCTGACAAAGTTAGAAGAAGGTAAGACCGACCTGGAACAGCCGTTCGACATCCGGGATGCGGCGCTTATCGATCAGGAACATGATCACGTGATCACCGTTCTGAACCACCACGTCATCGTGAGCGATCAGGACCTCGTCGTTACGGACAATGGCACCGATGGTGGTCCCTGATGGCAGGTCGATATCTTCGATAGCCCGGTCTACGACCTTGGAGCTGCGCTTGTCCCCGTGGGCGATCGCTTCCATCGCTTCGGCGGCACCTCGTCGAAGTGAGTGAACATTCACTACATCTCCGCGCCTAACGTGGGTTAGGAGGCTGCCGATGGTAGCTTGCTGCGGCGAGATTGCGATATCGATCACTCCACCCTGCACAAGGTCAACATAGGCGGGGTTGTTGATCAGCGTCATCACGGTTCTGGCCCCCAGTCGTTTGGCCAGCATCGACGCCATGATATTGGCTTCGTCGTCGTTGGTCAGGGCGCAGAATACGTCAGTGCCTTCGATATTTTCCTCTAGCAGCAGCTCCTGATCGGACGCATTGCCCTGCAACACGATTGTGCGCTCCAGCTCGTTAGCCAGGTTATTACAACGTTTGATGTTACGCTCGATGATCTTGACCTGAAAGCTGCCCTCCAGGGTGCGTGCCAAGCTCGCGCCAATGTTACCGCCACCGGCGATGATGATCCGCTTGTAAGGTCGGTCGAGTCGCCGCAACTCGCTCATGACCGAATGGATATCTTTGCGGGCGGCGATAAAAAACACCTCATCATCGGCTTCGATAATGGTGTCGCCTTGCGGAATGATGGGGCTGCCCTTACGGAAAATAGCGGCTACCCGGGTGTCGACCTTGGGCATGTGAGTCCGTAGCGAGGCGATCTCATGGCCGACCATCGGGCCGCCATAAAACGCCTTCACGGCGACCAGCTGCGCCTTGCCATCGGCAAAGTCGAGTACTTGCAGCGCGCCAGGATGCTGGATCAGGCGCTTGATATGCTGGGTGACTAATTGCTCGGGGCTAATCAAGACGTTAATCGGGATCGCCTTGTCAGAAAAGAGGCGTTCTTTTTGGGCCAGAAAATCATGGCCGCGGATACGTCCGATTCGGGTCGGGGTGTGAAAAATCGAGTGGGCAACCTGGCAAGCAACCATGTTCACGGCGTCTGAATTGGTCACTGCGATCAACATATCCGCATCTTCACCACCGGCCTGGCGCAGGATATCCGGAGAGGCACCCTGGCCTTCGATCGTACGGATATCGAGGCGATCCTGAAGCTCGCGCAGGCGGGCACCGTCGGCATCGATGATAGTGATGTCATTGGCTTCGTTGGCCAGATTCTCCGCCAGGGTTGCTCCCACCTGACCTGCTCCCAGAATAATGATCTTCATCGTTTAGTCGCTGCCTTAATGCTGGCTAAATCAGGCTTTTTGTAACGAAGCATAATAGAAACCGTCGTGGCCACCGGGTTGTGGGAACAACTGTCGCCCGGCAGCACGCGGGACTCCCCAGTTGGCATCGATGGTGTGTTCAGAGGCATCGTGTTGCTGGGCCAGAAATGCCGAGATGACCCGTTCGTTCTCCTGCGGTAACACCGAACAGGTCGCGTATACCAGTCTTCCGCCGGGTTTTAGCATCGGCCACAGGTTTGCCAGAATACGTGCCTGTAATTGCGCCAGTGTCGCTATATCGTCGGCCTGGCGTAGATGTTTTATATCCGGGTTGCGCCGGATCACGCCGGTGGCCGAGCAGGGTGCATCCAGCAGGATACGGTCGAAGGGTTGCCCGTCCCACCAGTCATCCATTGCGGCGTCAGCGGCTAGCAGCTGGCAGCTGAGGTCGAGCCGGTCCAGATTCTGCTGCACCCGTTGCAACCGGGTATCACTGATATCCAACGCCAGGCACAGGGCCAGTGCCGGTTGCCGTTCAAGCAGGTGGCAGGTCTTGCCCCCGGGTGCGGCACAGGCATCGAGTACCCGATCACCGGGTTGTGGATCGAGCAGCGAGGCAGCCAGTTGGGCCGCTTCATCCTGAACGCTGGCGAGCCCCCGGGCAAAGCCTGGTAGTTGCAAGACATCAACCGCTTGTTCCAGGGTGATACCGTCTTCGGAGAACGGACACAGCCTGAAGCTGATACCGGCCTGTTGCAGCTGTTCGCTGTAGGCTTGGCGTTGAACCAGGCGCTGGTTGACCCTCAGGGTCAGCGGTGCCTGCAGGTTATTCTGGGCCATAATCTCGCCAGCCTGATCTGGCCAGGCTTTGCTGAGTTTACCGATCAGCCAGGCGGGGTGTGCATGCAGGTACTCGGGTTCGCTACCCAGCTTGGTGGCGAGTTCAGAGCCACGGCGCTGGAAGTTGCGCAGGATGCCGTTGATTAACCCTTTGGCCCAGGGCTTTTTCAGTTTGGCGGTTACCTGAACCGTTTCGCTGATGGCCGCATGGGCGGGGATACGGGTGTAACCGAGCTGATACAAGCCCAGCAGAATTAGCGCCTGAATATCCTGATCCTTACGTTTGAGCGCTTTGGGCATTAACTCAGCAGCAATAAGCTGCAGTCGCGGCAGAAATCTCAGCGTGCCGTAGCAGAGCTCGCGAAGTAGAGGCTGTTCACTCTCTGGCAGGTCGTCCAGCTGCGCAAGCAGCGTCGAGGCGAGTGAGCCTTCCTGCTTCAAAATGGGCGCGAGGGCGCGTGCGGCGTGCAGACGGACGCTCATAAATTATCTTCGGTGCTGAAACGATTGCCGGGACGGAATAGATCCTGGCGTGATTTGAGTAGCTCGGCTACGGGCAGTTGCCGCCCGCCGGGTAGCTGCAGGTGGGTCAATTGCAAGATGCCGCGGCCGGTGGCGACCAGCAGTCCCAGATTGTCGGCGCCAATAATACTGCCCGCAGACTGCTCGGGGGTACCTGGGTGCAAAACGGCGTTCCAGATTCCCAGGCGCTGGCCGTTGAGGTAGCTGTAGGCGACTCGGCCCGGGTTAAGTCCGCGGATCTGGCGGCAGAGTTTTACTGCACTTAGGTCCCAGTCCAGCTCGCGATCGCTCTTGAGTAGCTTGTGGGCATAGTTCGCCTGGTCGTTATTTTGCGGCGTCGCCACTGCGGAGCCGTCGCTCAGTTGCTCCAGCGTCTGTAATAGCGCCCTGGTGCCCAATCCTTGAAGCCGGTCGCGGAGCTTGCCGCTGGTATCACTCTCATCAATAGGGCAGTGCAGGATGCTCAGCATCGCTCCGGTATCGAGGCCTTCATCCATCTGCATGATGGTGACTCCGGTCTCCGGGTCTCCGGCCATCAGCGCGCGCTCAATCGGGGCGGCGCCACGCCAGCGCGGTAGCAGCGAAGCGTGTACATTGATGCAACCGAGTCGCGGGCTGTCGAGAACCGCTTTAGGTAGCAGCAGGCCGTAGGCCACCACCACCATCAGATCGGCGTTCAGGGCCGAGAGCTCCTGCTGCTCCGCAGCGCCCTTCAGGCTTGCTGGTTGGTGTACGCCAATACCGCGCGCTTGGGCCAGCAGTTTGACCGGACTGGGAAGCAGTTTCTTACCCCGTCCCGAGGGCCGGTCAGGCTGCGTATAAACGGCGACAACCTGGTGCTGGCTATTGATCAGCGCCTCCAGGTGGGCTGCGGCAAACTCAGGGGTGCCGGCAAAAATGATGCGTAGTGGCGAACTTGACATGGTCGGGCCTCCTAGCAACCCGGCCCGCTTAAACAGGCCCGGGATGGATCCGGGTATCAGGCCTGGTGATCCAGACGGTGTTTCTTTTCGAGTTTGCTGCGGATGCGAGTGCGCTTCAGCGGCGAGATATAGTCGACAAACAGCTTGCCCTCAAGGTGGTCCAGTTCATGCTGAATGCAGACGGCCAGCAGGTCTTTGGCTTCGAGTTCGAAGGGCTTGCCATCACGGCCCAGAGCTCGGAGGCGAATGTGGTTGGCGCGTTCGACGGTTTCGTAATACCCGGGAACCGACAGGCAGCCCTCATCGGACCGCTCTCGCTCATCGTCAAGGATATCGACTTCCGGGTTGATCAATACCAGCGACTCGGTACCTTCACCACTGAGATCCATCACCACCAGGCGCAGGTGTACATTAATTTGGGTCGCCGCCAAACCGATGCCGGCTGCTGCGTACATGGTTTCAAACATATCGTCGATCAGCGCGAGGAGGCTGTCGTCGATGTTTTTAACTGCTGCGGCACGCGTTCGTAGACGCGGATCCGGAAACTCAAGAATATTCAATAAAGCCATAATAAAACAACGGGTTAAGTGCTAATAATAGGGAGTGGAGCAGGTCGATTTAGATCTGCAGGCTATTATACTGTTTACTTCTGTACATTCCATAGCAAGAATACGGGGTTACACGGCAAGTTAGGGAGACTTAAACCACTCTCTGCTAGAAAATCTATTGGATAGTCTAGACTTTAGCCGGTTTGTATACGGCCGATACCCTGAAGTGTTAATCCGGGTTTCACCCAAGACCTGCATAAAAAGGGATTTATCATGAGAAGACTGTTGTTTGTCATCGCTGCAACGTTGCTGGTTATTACTGGCGTTCGGGCGGATGTCATTGAGCTGGCGGATAGCCATCCCGACCGCCATGTAGTGGTTAAGGGCGATACCCTGTGGGACATATCCGAGTATTTTTTGAAGAGCCCCTGGCTCTGGCCAAAAGTGTGGAGTGTCAATCCTCAGATCGATAACCCGCACCTGATCTATCCGGGCGATATCATCTACCTGGTCTACGTCGACGGCCAGCCGCAGTTACGGCTCAAGCGCGGACCACGCAAGCTGTCGCCCGGTATTCGGCGTACGCCGCTGGCCCAAGCGATTCCTGCGATCCCGTTGCAAGATATTAAGAGTTTCCTGTCGGATAACCTGATTATGGAGCGTGCTGCGCTTGAACGCGCGCCTTATGTGATCGCCGGGGTTAACGAACGGATCGTATCCGGTGCCGGTGATAAGGTCTACGCACGCGGTGTGCTGGCGCCGAAAGAGCAGGAGCAGCAGTTCTTTGGCATCTACCGTCCGGCGCGCAGCTATACCGATCCTGACACCGGTGAGGAACTCGGCTTTGAGTCCCAGAGTATCGGCAGCGGTTACCTGCAGGCGATGAACGACGATGTGCTGACCCTGACGCTGAAGCAGACCTCGCAAGAGGTACGGATTATGGATCGGGTGCTACCCACGCCCGAAGGTGCAATTCAGTCAATGTTTTATCCCTCAGTCACCGATGAACCTATGATAGGGCGTATTATTTCGGTCCTTAAAGGAGTCAATAAGATCGGCCAGTTTGACGTCATTGCGATCAATAAAGGCACGCGTGAAGGGATCAAGCCGGGCAACGTGTTCTATGTTTACAAGGTTGGTGAGACGGTGGTTGATCCCATGACCAAAGAGACGCTCACGCTACCCTACGAACGCGCCGGTCTGGTGATGGTGTTCAAGCCGTTTGAGAAGATCAGTTATGCCTTGGTGATGCGTGCCGAAAGCAGTTTGGCGGTGCTGGACGAGATTCGCTCGCCGCGTTAGTGTCTGGCAGCCCTTGGAGGCTGACCGAGAATAGCGACCGTAGCGAGAGAGGCGCATTTTGAGTCATATTTATGGGTCATTTGCGAAGAATAGTGGTTCTATTTGACAAAAATGAGCGAGTAATCTGGCCGAAATGCGAATTTCGCAGTAGGTTAGTCTATTCTCGGTCAGCCTCCTAGCTGCCACAACCGCAGTCGATCAAGGATGATCTATGCCGCCAGCCTACCTCTACCTGCAGCCAGAACAACACCGCTGGCTGCAGCTAACTCAGATTCCGGGCCTGGGTCCGGTCACCCTCAAGCAGCTTTGGCAAAGGTTCGGATCTGCCGAGGCGATACTGCTGGCATCGGCGCATGATCTGACCGAGCTGGGGTTGCGTCGCTCAATTATAGATCTGTTAGGCCGCTTGAACCCGCTTACTGTGCGAGATCCCGCCGTTGCTGCAATTGATGCCTGGTTGACGGAGCCTGACCACCACCTGCTGACCCTGGATGACCCGCTCTATCCCGATGCGTTGCAGCAGATCGCCGATCCGCCGCCGCTGTTGTATCTGGTGGGCGATGCGGCGCTGTTGAGTGTTCCCCAGATCGCCTTGGTGGGCAGTCGCAATGCCAGCGCCCAGGGATTAGAAAACGGCTACAGCTATGGTCGATACCTTTCAGAGCATGGCCTGGTGCCTACCAGCGGTTTGGCGCTGGGTATCGATGCGACGGCACACACCGGAGGATTGGATGGCTTGGGGTTAACGGTGGCGGTGCTGGGCACCGGCGTTGATCGGATCTATCCTGCCCGCCACCGCCACCTGGCACAGCGGATTATTGCCCAGGGCGGTGTTCTGGTGTCGGAGCTGGCCTTGGGAACCGCACCCCTGGCACAAAATTTCCCTAAGCGTAACCGTATTATCAGCGGCCTGAGTTTGGGGGTTGTGGTGGTTGAGGCGGCGTTGAAAAGTGGCTCATTGATAACCGCCAGGCAGGCGTTGGAACAAGGCCGGGAGGTTTTTGCCCTGCCGGGATCGATTCACAATCCGTTGAGTAAAGGCTGTCACAGTCTGATTCGGCAGGGGGCGTTGCTGGTCGATTCCGCAGAACAGATACTGCAGGAGCTGGCTCCGCAATTACCGGCTACGGGCTTGCTTGACGTGGCAGCTGGCGGAGGCGATTCAGAGCCCTTGGATCAGCCGCTGGACGCCTTGTCGCCACTTGAGCAGAGATTGCTGCAGGCGACCGGGTATGAAGCGACCTCGTTGGATCGGGTGGTCCTGCGCTCAGGGTTGCCGATCGCGCAGGTGCAGGCGCAGCTGTTGTCGCTGGAGCTGCAGGGCTGGGTTTTGGCGGTCCCCGGCGGTTATCAGCGCGCGCCACGTTGAGGCCGCAGGTCAAATTGGGCTGAACGGGCTTGAACGTGCAGCCTGACTTGAAAGCAGCGCCTGACTAGGGTAGTTTTCCGTCCTTTGCCTTTTCCTCTTAATATCCTTGATGAACACCTGCTGAGGCCGCCGTTATGTCCAAACCATTTATCGCCATCCTGATGGGATCCGACTCCGACCTTCCTGTTATGGAAGCTGCAACCGACGTCCTGAAGCAGCTGCAGGTCCCCTTTGAGATGAAAATCTCCTCGGCGCACCGTACGCCGGTGGCAACCCATGATTATGTGGTAGATGCCGATCAGCGTGGCTGCGTAGCCTTTATCTGTGCTGCTGGCATGGCCGCTCACCTGGCCGGTGCGGTTGCCGCCAACACCCTTAAGCCGGTGATCGGGGTGCCGATCAACTCGTCACTGGACGGTCTGGATGCGCTGCTGGCGACCGTACAGATGCCCGCTGGCATCCCGGTCGCAACGGTGGCTATTGGTAAAGCGGGGGCTAAGAATGCCGCTTATCTAGCAGCGCAGATTATGGCGTCCTTGGATCCTGCGCTGGGGCAGCGTCTGGTCGACGAGCGCCGCGCCAATACCGAACTGGTACTGGCTAAGGATCGGGCGTTGCAGGAGCGACTGGCAAACAGCTAAAGTCAGCAACATGAATCACTGGCACATCAAGCAAGCCGTCGCGACCCTGCACCGTGGCGGTGTATTGGCTTATCCTACCGAAGCGGTATGGGGGTTGGGCTGTGATCCGTATCAGGCCGATGCGGTCGAGCGTCTGTTGCAGCTCAAACAGCGCCCGCTCGAGAAAGGGTTGATCTTGGTTGCCGCCAGCATGGATCAACTGCGGCCGCTGCTGCGACCTTTGAGTCGCGCCCAACGGGCGGAGCTGGAACTGAGCTGGCCTGGCCCGACGACCTGGTTAGTGCCCGATCCGAACAACTGTATCCCTCATTGGATTAAAGGTGAATACAGTAGTGTCGCGGTGAGAGTGAGCGCTCACCCGCAGGTGGCTGCGCTGTGCCGGGCCTTTGGCGGGCCGGTGGTCTCTAGCTCGGCCAATCTAGCCGGTGCAGAGGCTGCCCGCACTGCGACGCAGGTTCGCCGGGTATTCGGCTACCAGCTGGATTACCTGCTGTCAGGGCAGTTGGGCGGACAGGAACGGCCCTCGACGATTCGTGATCTGAGTAGCGGCGCTATCTTGCGTTAAGCGGATCAACGGTTCTGCCCAGAGCTTGGCTCCCTAGCGTACCGCTAGCCTCCCCTCGCCTTATTGATAACTAATTTATAACCTAATTTATAACCTAATTGATAACCACAGGAG
>SDWN01000094.1 GCA_004195305.1 Neptunomonas sp.
GGGCAAGCTGCCAGCGCCTGGTAAGTCGCCATCCCTGCGACTTACCAGGCACCTTAAAGATCAGCAGGCCCGACCATTTCATCAACAAATGCCTGACCTGCATCAACTCTTGGGTTAATATTATCCCGTACACTCAACGACTCTCAGAACTGGGAAGCAATGCGTAACCTTGAGACTCGCCTCTATGACCTTTCCCGTAAAAGTTGCCGCAATCTACGCTGCCTTTGCTGTCCTGTGGATCAGCCTGACTGAACTGCTGGTCGAAACCCTGTTTCACGACCACCTGACTCAGTTTCAGGCCTATGAAGGCTGGATCTTTGTTTTTTCCTCCAGCCTATTGATCCTTATCTTATTGAGCCGGGAACTGCAGCGCCGTAATGCGGTCGAAGCTAAGTCCGAAGCCAGCCGCATGGAGCTAACAATGCTGTCCCAAGCCGTCAGCCAAAGTCCCGTGGCTATTATTATTACGGACACGCAGGGCACCATTGAATACGTCAACCAAGCTTTCGAACAGATAACCGGTTTCAGTAGTGCCGAAGCTATTGGTCAAAACCCGCGCATCTTCCGTTCCGATAAGACCCCCGACAGCACCTATGCAGAACTCTGGGAAACGATCCGCAGAGGCGATCCCTGGGAAGGCGAAATGATGAACAAGTGCAAAGACGGATCAGCGTATTGGGTTAAGGCAGGGATATCACCGGTTAAAAATGACGCGGGAGAAGTGACCCATTTCGTGGCGATCGAAGAGGATATCTCGCTGCGCAAGGCACAGGAACATCAGATTAAACACCAGGCTAACTACGATTCCCTGACCGAACTACCCAACCGTTTTCTGGCGATGGACCGCATGAGCCAGTCGATCAATTCGGCCATTCGTCACGATCAAACCGTGGTCGTGATGTTTATTGATCTGGATAATCTGAAACAGATTAACGACAGCCTCGGCCATGACAGCGGCGATCAGATCATCGCTATGGCGGCTGCCAGAATCCAGCAAGTCATTCGTCAGACCGATACCGCCGCGCGATACGGGGGCGATGAGTTTATGGTCATACTCAACGACCTGGACTCAGCGGACGATGCCAGCAGAGTTGCCGAGAAAATACTGTCTAAGCTGTCCGCGCCCTGCATGATCGACGCCAACGAGTTATCTATTACAGCCAGCATCGGCATGGCGATCTTCCCCACCGATGGCCAGGACCCCTACGAACTACTTCGCCATGCCGATGCCGCAATGTTTGGCGCCAAGGATGACGGCGGTAACCGCTACGAATTCCACTCTGCCGCCGTTAACAGCACGTCAGCCGAGCGAATGATCATCGAGAAGAAACTCCGCCTGGCGATAACAAACGAGGAGTTTGAGCTGCGTTACCAGCCGATCATTGACGTTCAGAGCGGCAAGATCACCGCGGCAGAAGCATTACTGCGCTGGCACAACCCCGAACTGGGCGACACCCCTCCTGAACAGTTTATTCCGTTGGCAGAAGCCACGGGACTTATTTTGCCTATCGGAGAGTGGGTCGTTCGCACCGCCTTAACTCAGCTCAAACAGTGGCGCGAAGCCGGACTGACTGATATCAAACTGTCTATTAACATCTCGCCACTGCACTTTAGTAGCCCCGACCTCAGTCGCACCATCATTCAAGAATTGGAACAACTGCAACTACAAGGCGAGCTGCTAGAACTCGAAATCACCGAGGACTTACTGCTCAGGAACCAGAACGACACCCTGGAAGTGTTCAACCAACTGGCTAAACGCGGGATTCGAATCGTTTTAGATGACTTTGGTAGCGGCCAGGCTTCGTTGACTCAACTAAAGACATTCCCGTTTTGCAGCCTCAAGCTCAACCGTAGCTGTATCCAAGGCATTATCGACAAGCCTCAGGACCAGGCTCTGATCAAAGCGGCCCTGACCATGGCCAAAGGCCTTGGGCTAGAGACTGTCGCCAAGGGGATCGAAACGCAGGAACAGCTCGATTTTTTAAACCAGCAGGGCTTCAACTCTATCCAAGGCCACCTGTACTCGCCAGCACTCCCGGCGCAAGAGTTTGAGCAGTTTTATGCCACGCTTAATCACTGAGCATTATCGATCTTGACTATTAATCCGGTGGTCAAATAGGTTCCATACCTATCTGACCGTCGCCCCTAAAATCTGGCGCAGTTGCGTGGAACTGCTTGATTTTCTGGGGCTCGCATGGGTCTTCGACCCATATTGACGCATCCTTGCGTCTCCTATTAACCCGCCGGGTTAATATTCAAGCGCGGCACGGCCGGAGGCTATTTATAGTCCTCGGTAGCCCTTATACTTGCCCGTCACACGTTAATCATCACCACCAGGGATAGTCGTCATGATGGACATTTTGATTTTAGTACTGATCACCGCACTTGCCGGCGCTTGCGGCTACCTTGGCGGACGCTGGTACGCCGCCTACAAGCAAGCCAAGCTGCAAGCAAAACTGGAAAGCGATAGCGATAATTTCATGCGCATGCTTGAGGAACGAAACCAGGATTATGTTATTCAAAAGCAACAGATCGATAAATCCAGGCTGCAGAGCAACGAAATCCAGCTAGAGCTAACTAACGCCTTGGCCCGGATTGAGCAAGAGCAGGAAAAATACCAGCTGCTGCAGCAACAACTGGACGCACTCAACGAAAAACAGGACCGGATGCGCCTGCATTACACCGAGATGGAGGCGGAACGACAGCAGTTCCGGGATGCAAAACTGACTCTGGAAGCCGATATCAAACCGATCCGCCAGCAAAACCTGGAGATGAACAGCCGAAACGAGCAGTTGGAGGAGAAATGCACCAGCGTTCTGGTCGAAAAAACCCGCCTGCAAACCGACCTGGTGAACAAAGAGCGCGAGTTGCAGGATCTACGCAAACGCCTGATCAAACAGGAAGATCTGAGCGAATCCACCGAACTGACACTGGACCAGATGCGCAGCAAACACGCAGAGATGGCTCAGCAACTGGCTTATTCTGAAGGCCAGCTGGCGGCACTCACCAGCCTCAAGCAAACCCAGCAGCCCAGCGCAGAACTACGCCAGAGCGAACCACAGTTCAAACAAGAGTTTATCTGATTCACTGTTCGCGCCCTCTAGCAGGCTGTTGAAAAGCGTTAGCGAGGCCGCCGAGACTAGGCAAATACGACGTATCAGCAACGCAGGTAGATTTTCAACAACCTGCTGATATGTATTAACTTGCAAGCAATTGTTCCAGAA
>SDWN01000311.1 GCA_004195305.1 Neptunomonas sp.
GCAGCTGTCAGCCGCAGGGTTGGAGTAGTGTCAGTCGTTCGGTGGATTTCTTTGACGTCAAAGCGGATGTCGAGGCGTTGCTGACGGTGAATGGTCAGCCCGATGCCTTCGTTTTCGAATCGGCTCAGCATCAGGCCTTGCATCCCGGTCAGTGCGCCCAGATCAAACGCGACGGTAAGTTGGTCGGCTATCTTGGATCGCTGCATCCTAGCCTGTGTAAGACGCTTGGGCTTAGTGGTCCAGTGTTCTTGTTTGAGCTGGAGTTGGCAGCGGTGGTGCAGGATAACCTGCCAGCGTTTGCAGAGCTGTCCAAGTTTCCGGAAACCAGTCGCGACATGGCGTTGGTGGTCGATCAGCACGTTGTGGTCGCCGAGGTGTTGGCGCTGGCGCGTACGCAGGCGGGTGAATGGCTTAAGAAAGCCACGCTTTTTGATGTCTATGATGGCGAAGGTGTTGAAATCGGTAAAAAAAGTTTGGCACTCAACTTGACCTGGCAGCATCCATCGCACACGCTTAACGATGAAGAGGTTAAGCCGTTCTTTGATGCGGTCGTTGATGCTGCACAGCAGCAGTTGGGCGCGACGCTGAGGGCTTGATGCGGTTGCCATGTAACCAGATAGGAGTATCACTATGGGATCTTTGACAAAAGCCGAGATGGCCGAGCGCTTGTTCGATGAGATCGGGCTCAATAAGCGCGAAGCCAAGGATATGGTGGAGTCATTTTTCGACGAGATCAAGAGCCGTCTATCGGAAAATGAGCAGGTTAAGTTGTCCGGATTCGGCAATTTTGACCTGCGCGATAAGCGCGAGCGGCCGGGGCGAAATCCCAAGACCGGCGAAGAGGTGCCGATCTCCGCACGGCGGGTGGTGACCTTCAGGCCTGGACAGAAATTCAAGGAGAAAGTGGAGGCCTATGTCGCTCCCGCTGACGAGTGAGCCTCTGCCTGTTATACCTGACAAACGCTACTTCAGCATCGGTGAGGTAGCTACCCTGTGCAGGGTTAAACCTCACGTGCTGCGTTACTGGGAGCAGGAGTTTGAGCAGCTGCAGCCGGTCAAGCGGCGTGGTAATCGGCGTTACTACCAGCGTCAGGATGTTTTGCTGGTGCGCCAGCTGTGCGACTTGTTGTATGAGCAGGGATTTACCATCGCAGGCGCGAGACAGTGGTTGCAGGGCGATCAGGCGGAGGGCGACAATCAGCGCTCTCAGCAGCTTATCCGGCAAACAATCAGCGAGCTCGAATCTATCCTGATTCAACTGAAATCAGGCTAGGGCGTAAAAAACGTTAAGTGCGCTTCCCCTGCCCGTGTCGATACGGTAGTATTCGCCTCGCTGTCGAGAGGCAGTAAGAATTGCTTAGATGTCGGAATGTAGCGCAGCTCGGTAGCGCACTTCGCTGGGGGTGAAGGGGTCGGAGGTTCGAATCCTCTCATTCCGACCATTAAGCTTTTCTAAAAATCGGAATGTAGCGCAGCTCGGTAGCGCACTTCGCTGGGGGTGAAGGGGTCGTAGGTTCGAATCCTATCATTCCGACCAATTCAAAAAACCTGATGAGTCTTTGGCTCATCAGGTTTTTTTTGGCTATGTCGGAGTTAACGGTTGCGACCCGCACTTATTAAGGAGCGCCTGTAGGGCGTCAATAAGCGAAGCGCATTGCGCCGGATGACCTTTGCCGCAATACGGATGTCATGCCTGATTATCGACGCGCTTAGCAGCCAGGCGGAATCTATTTCTTTACCGTAAATTTGCTGCAACGGCATGGCAACGATTTACTGACTCATCACGTCGATTCGTTGCGGCGAGTTGCCATGTCGGTAAAAAAAACGCCACCCCTTCTGGATCCATGCCAGGGTGGTGCTACCTGAGCATCTACATTGTGTCATCGAATTACCACCAGGCGATGCAGGTTTTTCTGTGCGTTGGCGGTTAATCAAGATGAAATTCTCAAAATCATTACCGGTGGTAGAACATCGAACAGAAGTGAGGCGAAGGCGGAGGGAGAGAGAGACCTGATCTGCAATGCTGAAGATTATCAGGCGCATATGGATTATGTGCTTATCAACCCAGTCAAGCATGGGCTTGTTTCACGCGTTGGTGACCGGCCCTATTCGACGTTCCATCGCTTGGTCAGCCTGGGCGTGTATCCTCATGACTGGCCCGGGGGGGATGAGGGCGAGCTTGCTTACAGCGATTAACATGCGGCGCAATGCGCTTCGCTTATTGACGCCCTACACCCAGCTCCATGTCATTCAGCAGAGCCCGACTCTTACCGCTGCCGGTTTCCGGAGGCAATGACCGCTATAGAGAAACCGGCGTTAAGCTGCTTTTTGTTTGAAGTGTTCGTTAGCAGTCCCGCTGCTAACACTCCGACGCCCGCAGCCATTGAGGAATCAGTACGCTATTAAGTGCTGTCAGGATCTGCTGTCACAGCGCTTCTATGCAGACAGCCTGCAGCATATGCAGACGCATGCTGCTTAGCAGGCCCATCAGTGCACATCAGATCGGATCAGAGGTTGTCAGGGGGTATCAGGGGGTATCAGGGGGCGTCAGCGCGTGCCAGGGCAATAGCCCGCAGCGGCTTAGCGCGCTGTTATCGCCTGCGCCCCAGACTGCTGCTCGAGGTTTTATTCGAAGATGCCGATGGGTTGATGTACAGCTTAACAAATCAAGAAATTAACCGGGAGTCCAGGATTGAGACGGCGGATCACCCGGTCGCAACCATCACAGCAGGCAGGTTGGTTAAGGCCCTGTCTGCTGGGGTGGGTTGTGCGCATATACCTTATCAGGCGACTCTAAGCGCTTCTGCCTGGCTTGCCAGGTACTCATTGTAGCGGCCTTGGAAATCTACCACCTGATGCTCTTTAATCTCGACCACACGGGTCGCCAGCGAGGACACAAACGCACGGTCGTGACTGACGAAGATCAGGGTTCCGTCCCACGCCTTAAGGGCGTTGTTCAGAGCTTCGATCGCCTCCATATCCAGGTGGTTGGTCGGCTCATCCATGATTAGCACGTTGATGTCGAGGAGCATCAACTTGCCAAATAACAACCGGTTCTTCTCGCCCCCGGAACAGACCCGGGCCTGCTTGATCAAGTCGTCGGCGGTAAACAGCAAACGCCCCAGCAGTGCCCGTATCATCAGGTCATCGTGTTTGGGCTGTCTCTTATACACATCT
>SDWN01000562.1 GCA_004195305.1 Neptunomonas sp.
CGGAAGTTACCGCGATGCCCGCTCTGTGTTCTGATTCCGGCTAAAATGGCTTGGCACAATAGAGTACATTAGAAAACCCTAACAGTCCGCTTTGTTCGCATAGCGGAAGTTGGCTAACTTTCTGCTGATGTTGGTTTCCTGAGGCAATGACCCCTATAGAGAAACCGGCGTTAAGTTGCTGCTGCGGACTGGCATCTCAATCAGAACTGCTTGTTAGTGGGCGTGACCAGGCCTGTTAGCAACTAAATGGCCATATTGTCAGTGTAAGTCTAGTTGCTCCATGTGACAGTCGTTTGGTAACCGTGTTTTGCAAATTTATGCTTCAATTTTATGCAGACTTCGGGTGTGTGAACGGTTCTCTAAACCCGCGCATATTCGGTGAATAGAGCACATCACAGCCAACATACGGATGAATCGTGGGGCACCGCCTATCGTGGATTCGGGGAGGGGGTGTCAGGTAATACCGAAGGTGAGTGGCTTTTGGGCTTCAGATTAGATAAATAATGGGGGTCGTTGAGAGAAGCGCAACACCGGTCAAGATGTGAGAGTCAGCCAGTGCTGCGCCCCGAAACGTGCTTGCGCACGCCCACTGAAGTATCGCACTTCATTGCGGGATAACCAATATTCATCGGCTAAGGAAGCCGATGCATTCAAGTGCCCGCCTCTTCAACTGTGCCCGCTGCCGTCGTCAGGCGGTGATCTGCCGCCACTGCGATCGGGGCAACCAATATTGTGGTTCCCATTGCGCGCGTACCGCGCGTACCGAAGCTCAGCGTCTGGCTGGCCGCCGCTATCAATTAGGCCGCCAGGGACGCTTTGCTCATGCCTCTCGCCAGCAGCGCTACCGGCTCCGCCAACAACAAAAAGTGACGCATCAGGGTTCTACCCCTGTTGCCTGCGATGATTTACTTATTTGCAGTACAGGTAGGTCGCCCTCAGCGTCACCGCACCGGCCGGCGAACGTGCAATCGCAGATCGTCTGCCATTTTTGCCGCAGTCGTGCCGTGAAATTCTTGCGTTTGGACTTTCTCCGACGACCCTAGCGCCCCACCTGTGCAACCGAAAGCATCACGGCCTGACGCGTACCCCTTAAACCATCGAGGGTAGCGCGACAATATGCCTCGCATAGGAGTCACTCATTTGGCTATCACCAAGGAGCAACAGGCGCAGATCTTGCGCTATCACCATGTAGAGAAGTGGTTGGTCGGCACTATCGCCCGCCAGCTGGGCGTGCATCACACAACTGTCGATCGCGCTCTATCCCAAGCAGGGCTGCCGAAGGCGGACCGCCCTCAGCGCCCATCGATGATCGATCCTTATGTGTCCTTCATCATCGATACGCTGACTAAATACCCCACTTTGACCGCCAGTAGGCTCTACGCGATGGTCCGCGAACGCGGCTATGGCGGCGGTGAAGATCATTTTCGTCACCAGATTGCTCACTTCCGGCCTCGACCACAGCCCGAGGCCTATCTGCGACTAAAGACCCTGCCCGGTGAGCAGGCCCAAGTGGACTGGGGTCCGCACATTATCGCTTCGAGCCCCGACCGGTGGCGGTGTACCGGGGCAATGAGAAGGGCCGTGTGGAGCGAGCCATCCGCTATGTGCGGGATAACTTCTTTGCCGCCCGGCAGTGGCGAGACCTGGATGACCTCAATACTCAAGCCGAGGCTTGGTGTCTGGGCCAAAGCTCGGATCGTCCCTGTCCCGAAGATCGCACCCTGACCGTCCGCGAAGCTTTTGAGCAGGAACACCCTGCGCTTCTTGCCCTGCCGGATAACCCGTATCCCACCGACGAGCGGGTCGAGGTCAAGATAGGCAAGACGCCTTATGCGCGCTTTGATCTCAATGATTACTCCTTACCGCACCGTTTCACGCGCCGGTTGCTGAGCGTGGTGGCGACGCCCCGAGAGGTGCGGGTGCTCAAGGGTACCGAAGAGGTTGCCTGTCATCCGCGCAGCTATGGCAAAGGCGAGCAGATTGAAGATCCGGCCCACATCGAGGCGTTGGTTAGCGCTAAACGCCAAGGGCGTCACCACCGGGGACAAGATCGTCTCGCCCACGCCGTTCCGGTCAGCCGCGAGTTGCTGATGCAGGCCGCCGAGCGCGGCGATAATCTCGGCTCCATTACCGCCGCGTTACTGCGCCTGCTGGATAGCTATGGCACGACTGAGCTGGAACTCGCCATCGGTGAAGCCCTGCAACGGGGCGTACCGCACCCCAATGCCGTCCGTCTCACGCTAGAGCGACGCCGGGAACAACGGCACCAGCCACCGGTACTGCCGGTTGCACTACCGGCTGACCAACGGGTCCGTGAGCTCGCTGTCCGCCCGCATGCCCTGGGGACCTACGACCAACTGCAAACGGAGCAAGCCCCTGATGACAAATCATCTTGATGCCCGCCGAGAACGCGCTAGCGCGTTGAAACTCTACGGGTTGCTAGCCCACTGGGATGAGCTGCCGACCGTTCAGGACTGGGTCGACACGCTGTTGAGCTGGGAAGAGACGGAGCGACAGCACCGCAGCCTGGAGCGACGACTAGGCAGCGCCCGTATCGGCCGCTTCAAATCCATGGCTGATTTTGATTGGGGCTGGCTGGCACGCTGCGATCGTGATGCGGTTGAAGACTTAATGGGACTGGGTTTTATCAAGGAGGCGGCCAATGCAGTTCTGGTCGGCCCCAATGGGGTCGGCAAAACGACAGTGGCGAAAAATATCGCCTACCAGTCTGTCATCCGGGGGCACACCGTACTGTTTACCACCGCCGGGCAGATGCTCAATGAGCTGGCCGCTCAGGATGGAGACATCGCACTACGGCGGCGTCTGAAGCGCTATGCCCAGCCGCAACTGCTGCTGATTGATGAAGTGGGATACCTCTCCTACAGCGATCGGCACGCGGATCTGTTATTCGAGATTATCAGCCGTCGTTACGAGGAAAAATCGACGTTGATCACAACCAATCGGCCCTTCTCAGAATGGGGGGAGCTGTTCCCAAATGCCTCCTGCGTAGTATCCCTGATCGACCGGCTGGTCCATAACGCCGAGATCATCTCATTCGAAGGCGAATCCTACCGGCTCAAGGAGGCCAAAGAACGTTCAGAAGAGCGGAAGAAAAAGCGTGTTATAGCGAGAAAACAACGCTAACAACTGAAACCTATCACTTGGAAGGAGCAACCTATGCCGAAAACACCAATCCCGGAATACTGGAGCGCAAGGGAAGCGCTGGCCGTATACCAGTTCATTGATGACCTGAGGGATCTAATCTGGAACCGGTATGCAAGTGAGCTGCAGGAACTGATGATGACCGAACGAAAGACAGTGTCAGACGATTTCGACGAGTTCGACGACGACATTAATTTCTAAGCTGGCAATTTATACCCTATCCGGAGGGGCCGCAGTGGTTCGCTTCGGACCCTGGGAGTTCACCGTTTATACGCGCTATTAGGCCGCCGCTAACACCGCCCGCACCATCTACGTCGGTATAAGGAGGCAAGGATGCTGTCGCAATGTTCACCCGGTTTTCAGCATGATCAGAGGCTAAAACAAAGCCAGAGACCATCATAAAAAAAAGAGTTGGGCACATACGAAGAAAAAAATTACAGGGAAGTCGATTTGTTAACCTCATCTATGTCACCCATCCTTCACAACTACGTTAAGGGATCCGTAACCCGTTTATCCATTAACCACATGTACTTGATTTTTCAACACGTTAAAGCCCTTTTTAGCAACAAAGCCAAAGTGAGCTTCGCAGGCCCCAGTGCAGGCCGATAACAGCAACCGAATTTTGTTGTTTGACAATTGGAGGGAACCATGGTGCAATCGATTGCATGCTTGGATTCACTGTACGCCGACGCTAAGCAATAATCTACCCTTACATATATTCGAATAACTTATAACAATCTCTAAATAAGGAGTAATTTTATGGATAACAACAGGTTAAATGGTAAAAATGTGCTTATCACCGGATCTGCACGGGGGATGGGGGCTGCTGTTGCTGAGCATTATGCGGCACAAGGAGCCAAGGTTTGCGTCGCGGACGTCAACATCGAAGGCTGCAACGAAGTCGTTGCGCGCATTATCGAAAACGGTGGAGAGGCTATTGCAATCAAACTTGACGTTACCAAGCGAGCTGAAATGAAAGCCGCAGTGGCTGCTACCGTTGAGGCCTTCGGTAGCATCAACGTCATACTAAACAATGCAGGCATCAACAAGCCGCTAATGTTCTTGGATATTACCGAAGAGAACTGGCACCAGATCATGGATATCAACGCTCTAGGCGTCCTCATTGGTATGCAGGAGGCCGCCAAGCAGATGATCAAGCAAGGCAAGCAGGACGAGCCCTACAAGATCATCAACGTCGGATCGATCCTCTCGAGGCAGGCCTTCGACGACGTCATCCCGTACAGCTGTAGCAAGCACGCTGTCTTGGCGATGATCAACGGCGGTGCGAAGGCGTTCGCCGAGAACAACATCAC
>SDWN01000089.1 GCA_004195305.1 Neptunomonas sp.
ATTGAGGCGATAAAATAGATCCTGGCGGAAGTTCCCCAGCTGCGCCTCCTGCTCGAGGTCACGATTGGTAGCTGCGACCAGACGCACATTCACCGGGATATCACGTTCACTACCCAGCGGACGAATCCGCCCCTCTTCCAACACCCGCAGCAACTTGGATTGCATCAGCAGCGGCATCTCGCCGATCTCATCCAGAAACAGGGTACCCCCGTCAGCATAGCGAAACAGACCGTCGCGCGACTGCTGGGCACCGGTGAACGCCCCGCGCACATGCCCAAACAGCTCTGATTCAATCAGCTCGGGGGCTATCGCACCGCAATTAATCGGCACAAACGGGCCTTTGCGCAGACTCAGACGGTGGATCGCATTGGCAACCAGTTCTTTACCGGTTCCCGACTCCCCTTCGACCAGTACCACCGAGGGGGTGGGTGCCACGCGGGCAATCAGCTGGCAGAGCGATTTGATCGGGGCACTGTTGCCGATCATCCCCTCCATCGAATAGAGCGCATCAAGCTGGCGTTTGAGGACAAAATTCTCGCGCCTTAACTGACGCTGCTGCATACACCGCCGGACCGCCGTGATCATCTGTTCAAGCCGGAAGGGCTTAAGAATGAAATCGGAGGCACCAATCCGGAGCGCCTCGATCGCTTTGTCCAGCTCAGCGAACGCGGTCATAAAGATGACATCGGATTGCAGCCCGTGACGAGCCACATCGGTCAACCATTCGACGCCGGAAATCCCCGGCAGACAGATATCGACAATCAACAGGTCAAAATGACAGCGGCTGCGCAGCGCTTCGGCCTCTTCTGCCGAACCCACCGCCTCGACCAGACTGTACTCCTTAGCCAGCGCCCGTTGCAAAAACTCCCGGATCCCCGGCTCATCATCGACGACCAGTACCGACAATGGCTGACGGCTCTGATCCGGCTTCTTGCCTGGATCAGAGGTCGCTGCCGCAGCGGCAATAGGATTGTCAGAATTGTCGGGAAAGGAAAGCATCACGCAGTCACCTCTAATTATTATAAGTACATCGGCTGATCTGGCGTATGCAGAACGTATGGCGGAGCCATCAGGCGCAGCAAAAGCGGCTGCCCGACTTAATGCTGACAACCCGCTAGCGTTGAACCCGTTATGTTCGCCCCAGGCAAGCAACAGAGTCAATTAAACTGACGTATAAGCCGGGCATCCACGCCCCACCCCAGCCCGGTGTGTCATTTTGACCCTCCCCAACAACAGCCCGGGTCATTCTGCCCCCTTCAGGGTAGCAAATCGAGCGCCAAACCCGTTCTGTTTAGTCGCTGGCGCCCTTCTACTGCCTCTACGTGACTTTTTCATGGATGGCACTTTAATTGCATTATTTACAACATGGTGATGACTAAGCGCCCTGCGCCCTACCCTGCGTACGCCGCAGCCTTTGCTCATCCTCCAGCCAGCAAACCAATACACCTGCTAACAGGAAAAAATAATGTCCACCGCGCTTAATAATTTCAGAACGTACGTTGCTATCGTTACAGCTATGCCTGCCGCTAGGCGTGGCTAGCCCGCTGCTGCAGGCCGATACGTTGCGCCTGGCCACCACCAGCACCGCCAATTCGGGGCTAATGGAGGCTATTCTGACCGAGTTTAAACGCCTGACCGGCCGCAACGGTGCGGGAAAGAGCACCCTGCTGAAGATCCTGGCGGGGTTGGAAAGCCATGACGGCGGCAGCCTCAACTACCGCGGGGTTCAACTCAATCGGCGCCAGCACCGCAATATCGGTGGCAAAGTAATCTACCTGCACCCCTGCCTCTTCGATGCCCGCGTGGCCGCCAACGTCGGCTATGGCCTCAATAAACTGCCAAAAAATCAGCAACAGCAACGCACAGCCAAGCAACATCACTTACGATTGACCGAGGCCTGATATGAACCCCATTCCCCACTCCGCTATCAGTGCCCTTATTCTCGCGGGTGGCCGCGCCCAACGCATGGGCGGTCACGACAAAGGGTTGGTCGAGCTCCGCGGGCAACCGATGATCTGTCATGTCATCGCCGCCTTGACCCCTCAGCTGGAACTGATCCGAATCAACGCCAACCGTAACCAGGCCCGCTATGCGGCACTTGGGCAGGCGCCTAAAGCCATGCCGGACCCAGCCGCAGGGGCAGCAACCCCGCACGCAACGCAACGTCCTTTCGAGGTGATCAGTGATAGTCTGAGCAACTTCCAAGGGCCGCTGGCTGGCATCGCCGAGGGTTTGCAGAGCTGCCCGACCCCCTGGATGCTGGTAACGCCGTGCGACACCCCGTTGCTACCAAAGGACCTGGTCAGACGTTTGGCGGCGAAGGCCGGACAAGAGGCGGCTGAGATTGCGGTGGCCCACGATGGCCAACGGATGCAACCGGTGGTGAGCCTGATCAAGCGCGAGCTGCTGGCGTCGCTACAGCACTACCTGAGTAGCGGCGAGCGCAAGATCGATCGCTGGTATGCCAGCCATCGGGTCTGTTGCGTCGACTTTAGTGATCAACCTGCGGCGTTTCTCAATATCAACTCCGTGACCGATAAGCAGCTGTTGGAGAATCACGCCGTATGACCACCTCTATGACCAAATGTATCAGCTCACCGATCAGCTCGCCGCTGCCGCTGATCGGCATCGCGGCCTTCAGCGGCACCGGCAAGACCACGCTGCTGAAACAGGTGCTTCCGTTACTGCAGCAACGCGGCGTTCGGGTCGGTGTGATCAAGCATGCCCATCACCGCTTCGACGTCGATACGCCCGGTAAGGACAGCTACGAACTGCGTCACGCGGGTGCCGGACAGATGCTGATCGGTTCGCGCAATCGCTGGGCCTTGATGACCGAAACCCCCGAAGAGCAGCAGGATCCGGATCTAAATTATCTGATCCGGCAACTCGACTCCAGCCGCCTCGACCTGATTCTGGTGGAGGGGTTCAAACACCTCCCCTTCCCGAAAATTGAACTGCACCGCCCCAGCACCGGCAACCAATTGCTATTCCCTAACGACCCCCATATAGTGGCGATAGCCCACGATGAGACCCTGCCGGTTGCGACCCAGCTACCGCAACTGGACATCAACAGTCCAATTGCGGTAGCCGATTTTATTGTCAGTTACTGCCAGCCCGGAAACGTCGTTAACACTGTCTCTTATACACATCT
>SDWN01000380.1 GCA_004195305.1 Neptunomonas sp.
ACGGTGGTGGGTTTTTCTTCCTGCTGCTGCTGGTCGGGTTGACGGTGGACACCATGTATCAGTTGCCTGCACGCGATCATCGGGAAAATATCACCCCATCGGTCGCGCACGGTAAAGAGCTTTGGGAAAACAACAATTGCATCGGTTGCCATAGCCTGATGGGTGAAGGTGCTTACTTCGCTCCCGAGCTGGCCAATGTCTATGACCGCTACGGTCAGGGCAGCGAGCAGACCTTCAAGCAGTTCATGCAGGCCTGGATGGCGATGCAGCCTCTCCCTACCGAAGGTCGGCGCAAGATGCCGCAGTTCAATCTCAGTAGTGAAGATGTGGATGATCTGTCTAATTTCCTGATCTGGACCAGCCGGGTTGACGATAACGGCTGGCCGCCGAACATTCAGGGTTAATAGCTTGCAGAGAAACGACTGTGCTCATTCATGCTGTATTGAAGCGGCGCGCGGGATGCTCATTTACAGCAGTTGTAAACTGCACCTCCAGCCGTCTGTTAGTTTGGTCTGAGTTTCGCTCGCTACGTTGTCAGTAACCTGTTAAGGGGTTAATTTTTTATGAAATTTCAATCGCAAGCGGTAGCGATGCCGTATTTTATTTTCGCGTTGGTGCTGTTCGTCGGACAGATCCTGTTCGGTCTGATCATGGGCCTGCAGTATATCGTCGGGGATTTTCTGTTTCCCTATATTCCATTTAATGTCGCGCGGATGGTGCACACCAATCTGTTGATCGTGTGGCTGTTGTTCGGTTTTATGGGTGCCTCTTACTACCTGGTACCTGAAGAGAGCGACACCGAGCTGCACAGCCCGTTGTTGGCAAAAATCATGTTCTGGGTGTTTGCCGGGGCCGGTGTCGCCACCATTCTCGGTTATCTATTGGTGCCTTACGCCAGACTGGCTGAGCTCACCTACAACCACCTGCTGCCGACCATGGGGCGTGAGTTCCTGGAGCAACCGACCATCACCAAGATAGGCATCGTGATCGTGGTGTTGGGCTTTATCTACAATATAGGGATGACGATTCTTAAAGGCCGCAAGACGGTGATCAACATGGTGCTGATCACCGGTTTGATTGGGCTGGCGGTGTTCTTCCTGTTCTCGTTCTACAACCCCGACAACCTGATTCTTGACAAATATTTCTGGTGGTTTGTGGTGCATATGTGGGTCGAAGGTGTCTGGGAGCTGATCATGGGCGCGATCCTGGCCTTTACCCTGATCAAAGTTACCGGTGTTGACCGCGAAGTGATCGAGAAGTGGCTGTACGTGATCATCGCCATGGCGCTGATCTCAGGCCTGATCGGCATGGGTCATCACTTCTTCTGGATCGGTCAACCCGAGTACTGGTTGTGGTTGGGCTCGGTGTTCTCTGCACTGGAACCGATTCCGTTCTTCATGATGGTGGTGTTTGCCTTCCGCATGGTGCAGGGACGCCGGATCGAGCATGGTAACAAGATCGCCATCACCTGGGCGCTGGGCACGGCTGTGATGGCCTTTCTGGGTGCCGGTGTATGGGGCTTTATCCACACCCTGGCGCCGGTGAATTACTACACCCACGGTTCGCAGATCACTGCCGCTCACGGTCACCTAGCCTTCTTTGGTGCCTATGCGATGATTGTGATGACTATCATCTCTTACGCGATGCCAATCATGCGCGGTCGGCCGCAGGGTAACCCTGCGTCGGCACAGAAAGTTGAGCGATTTGGTTTCTGGGCGATGTGTATCAGCATGCTGGGTATCACCTTGGCGCTGACGGTTGCCGGTGCTTATCAGGTGGCGCTGCAACGTCTTCCTGATGACAGCGAGGCGCTCAGTTTTATGCTGACGCAAGCCAAGCTGATTCCGTTCTATTGGGTACGACTGTGCTTTGGTCTGACCTTCCTGGTCGGTCTTATCGCCTATCTAGTTAGTTTCTTTGTCGGTAGCA
Organism: Neptunomonas sp.; assembly: GCA_004195305.1. GTDB lineage: Bacteria > Pseudomonadota > Gammaproteobacteria > Pseudomonadales > Balneatricaceae > Motiliproteus. The sequence goes on from SDWN01000380.1 coordinate 1,930, forward strand.
AGGCTGACATTGCAGAGTCTGCAACGGCGAAGCTGGCTGTCTGCTGAGGTAGCTGTAGCTGATCTTTATATCAACCCTAGCTTGTCCAGGAGCTGAATGGCTCCTGGTTAATTTACCCAATCAAAACTTTTTTGCATGATTGAAGGAATAACCATGAAAAATGAAACTGTAATCCAGACTCAAGAGACCCTGGCGAATCAACCTAGAAGAACCTTTATCGGCGCAACGGTTGCCGCCGTGGGTGCGGTTGCTGTTGCCAGCCTGGGATCAACCACGGCAATGGCCGCCACACACGCTGGAGTCGCCACTGCGACAGAGGAGGATATCGGCAAACTGACCCGGGTTAAGCAAGCTCTGGTGCAGCCGCCATTCTTTCCCCAGCACGATCAGGTTGCCATCGGTGGCTCCAAAATCGTCGAAGTGAGGATGGTGATCGAAGAGAAAAAACTAAAGATCGATCCCTCGGGCACCGAAATCTGGGCCATGACCTTTAACGGTAGTGTGCCCGGACCGATGATCGTCTGTCATGAGAATGACTACATCGAGCTAACGCTGGTTAATCCGGCGACTAATCAACTGCAGCACAATATCGATTTTCACGCCTCCACCGGTGCTATGGGTGGCGGTGCCTTGACCGAAGTGATGCCCGGTGAGCAAGTGGTATTGCGTTTCAAGGCGACTAAACCCGGAACCTTCGTCTACCACTGCGCGCCCGGCGGGCAGATGATCCCGTTCCATGTGGTCAGTGGTATGAACGGCGCGATCATGGTGCTGCCGCGTGATGGCCTCAAAGACGAGAAGGGCCAGTCGGTCCGTTACGATCGTGCTTATTACGTCGGTGAGCAGGACTTCTACGTTCCTAAGGGCGCGGACGGTAAGTTCAAGCAGTACAGCTCGGCGCTGCACGCTATGGGCGATACGCTAGAGGTGATGAAAACCCTGACACCGTCGCACGTGGTCTTTAACGGAGCGGTGGGTGCGCTCACCGGTAAAAATGCGTTGACCGCCAAGGTCGGCGAAAAAGTGCTGATCGTGCATGCGCAGGCCAACCGTGATACCCGCCCGCATCTGATTGGCGGTCACGGTGATCTGGTGTGGAACGGCGGTTCCTTTAACGACAAGCCGGCGACTAATCTAGAAACCTGGTTTGTTGCCGGTGGTTCCGCTGTAGCGGCGCTCTATACCTGTCTCTTATACACATCT
>SDWN01000387.1 GCA_004195305.1 Neptunomonas sp.
CTTTAGGTCATCTTATAGTGTCCCATTCGTCTAGTGGTCTAGGACACCGCCCTTTCACGGCGGTAACAGGGGTTCGAACCCCCTATGGGACGCCATCTTTTACGGCTCGGTTTATACTGACCTGGCACTGCGGGAATAGCTCAGTTGGTAGAGCGCAACCTTGCCAAGGTTGAGGTCGCCGGTTCGAATCCGGTTTCCCGCTCCAATTTACACGCCTCGCTTCATCTCTTTTCTCGACTAGGTTTCTGCGTTCACCGATTTCAGGCCATCGTGTCCTGACGGGCTGCTCGATGATTTCGTTGTTGGTAAGCTATTGTGGTATAAAGCGGCGATCCTGCCTGTTTATTGCCGCTCAAGATCGAAATTTTGCCTCAAATCATCCGCCTCTATCTTTGACCGGTCCTGTCCGGCAGGCCTCAATAAAATAGCGTTGCTATTTGCTGCAGAGGCGTATCCGTAGATGCCCCATCTAACCCCGCTTAGCCCTCAGTGCAGCTCGTTATCAGCACAAAACTGTTCCATCTCTTCGTCGCTGAGGTAGTGCAGGCAGGTGCCGCCGAGTTGCCACAGCAGCAGGCGCGGTACCAGGTGGCTTAGGTTTGGGTGCATGCTGATCAGGTTCGATACCGCATCTTGCGCCAAGTGGTTATACTCTTCCCCGTTATCAATCATCTCCAGAATAAGGGTAAAGCGGTCATTGATGATGACTGCCGCCTCGCTGCTGTCCATTGCGTCCAGCGCTTGCTGTACTTGGCTTTGAAGGGTTTCTAGGGTGGTCCGTAGGCTGGGATTCATCAGAACTAATCGTCTCTCTATGAGGCTGGAATACAAGGAGCCATAGTATGCCAGTGATTTGGCAAGATGCGATGTCGGTAGGTAATATTATTATCGATGATGAGCATAAATACCTATTTTGCCTGATAAATAGTGTTGAGATCGCTCTTAAATTGGACGATAACGAGCGGGTCATGAAGATGCTAATCGATCAGCTTGAAGAGTACACCACTGACCATTTCCGGCGCGAAGAGACGATCCTGATTAAGATGAAATATCCGGGTTATCTAGAGCATAAGCTGGAGCATCAACATATCCTGGACAATATTGCGGCATTGAAATTGGGTCTTTTTACGTCAGATCAGGGTTCGACAGATGCAAGCGCCGTCGCTGCTGCGGTTGAAACTGAAATGTCGCAGCAGTGCGAGACGTTGGATGTCGCGTTTGATATTGAGGATTATAACCCTTATGCCGCGGCTCAAAAGTCTGCTGTAAGCGCGGCGGTAGAAAAGCAAGCCATTAGCGGGGGCACTTCAGCCCGTGCAGAGGTGTCTCATGAGGATGTGGTGGCGCTGCTTAGGAGTTGGATTTTAGACCATGTGTTGAAGACCGATATGAAGATGCGAAAGTACCTGGTTCGACTCCCGAAAAATTTCGCCTGAGCTCGGTTTGGAGTGGCTCTTTAGTTGCGCGAGTGTTGCAATCGCCGCCTTTAGCCCCACATAAGCAGTTCATATTACAACCGGCGATTTCAGCCAGATTTTTTTGATTTTCTAAACAGGAACAGGTTATGCCCCAGGCTCTCTCCATTCGGGGGTTGAAAAAAACGTACGACAACGGTTTCGAGGCCCTGAAAGGGATCGATTTGGATGTGCAGCAAGGGGATTTCTTTGCCTTGCTGGGCCCTAACGGTGCCGGAAAATCGACCACCCTGGGTATCGTCTCCACCCTGATCAACAAGAGCGCGGGTGCAGTCAGTGTCTTCGGTCATGATGTTGATACCGATCCGGTTGCCGCCAAGAGGCTGATGGGGGTGGTGCCGCAGGAGTTTAATTTCAATCAGTTTGAGAAAGTGCGCGATATCGTCGTCACTCAGGGTGGCTACTATGGGATGCCCGCAGGGGAGGCGCGCGATAGTGCCGATCACTATCTGCAGGCACTGGGGCTTTGGGATAAACGCGACACGGTGTCGCGGATGCTGTCAGGAGGGATGAAGCGGCGTCTGATGATCGCACGGGCGTTGATCCATCGGCCTCAGCTGCTGATTCTCGATGAGCCTACCGCTGGGGTCGATATCGAACTGCGCCGCTCGATGTGGGAGTTTCTGCAGAAGATCAACGCAGCGGGGACTACGATCATCCTGACTACTCACTATCTGGAAGAAGCGGAAAGCCTGTGCCGGCACATTGCGATCATCGACCGCGGTGAGATTCGGGCCAATACCAGCAAGCGTGAGCTGTTGCGCCAGTTGACGCACGAGACTTTTGTGCTGGATCTGGCGCAGTCGTTAACCGGATTGCCGCAACTGGACGGCTATTCGTCGGAGTTGGATGGCGATCACACCCTGATTGTTGAGGTCGGGCAAGAACAGGGGCTCAGCGGCGTTTTCGCCCAGCTGCAGCAGCAGGGGATAGAAGTGGCGAGTATGCGTAACAAAACCAATCGACTGGAGGAGCTGTTTGTGCGCCTGGTCGAAAAGAACTTAGAGAGCTGAATCGTGCGAATCCGTGATCATTACATCGCCCTGAGTACCATTGTACATAAAGAGATTCGGCGTTTTTTACGGATCTGGATGCAGACGTTGCTGCCACCGGCAATCACCATGACCTTGTATTTCATCATTTTCGGTAATCTGATCGGTTCGCGGATCGGCGAGATGGGTGGTTTCGGCTATATGGAGTTTATCGTTCCGGGTCTGATTATGATGTCGGTGATTACCAACTCCTATGGCAATGTGGTGTCGTCGTTTTACGGGGCTAAGTTTCAGCGCAATGTAGAAGAGATGATGGTCGCGCCGGTGCCGCCGTCGGTGATCTTGATCGGTTTCGTGCTGGGCGGTGTAGCCAGGGGGTTGGGTGTCGGTTTTATCGTCACCTGTCTGTCGCTGTTTTTCACCGATCTGCAGATTCATAATCTGGCGGTGGTGATGTCGGTGGTGCTGTTGACCTCGATCGTATTTGCGCTGGGTGGTTTTATTAATGCCATCTACGCCAATAGTTTTGATGATATCTCGATCATTCCGGTGTTTGTGCTGACACCGCTGACCTATCTGGGCGGGGTGTTTTATTCGATTCAGCTGCTGCCGGAGTTTTGGCAGCAGGTGTCGCAGATCAATCCGATTCTGTATATGGTCAACACCTTTCGTTACGGCATCCTCGGGGTCAGTGATATCGACCTGAGGCTGGCGTTT
>SDWN01000388.1 GCA_004195305.1 Neptunomonas sp.
CTAACCCGGACATTTCACAAAGGCGCTAAAAACTGACCTGTAACACCGATGTTTACAGAACCTATAACTTGTTTTAGAAAATTACACGTTGTAACTGGTATCGCTGATCGATTTTCGGATCCACTGCCGTTGCATTTGGCCCGATCTCCCTTAAGCCTTGGAACCACCAAGGCCCTGCGGAAGATAGAGCCAACTGCTTAGCCAGCGGATCCGGAAATTTCGATCCCTTCCTGAAATATCCGGGCTAAATTGATTACCGCGAGAAGTCACATGATACAGCGCACCGGCGAATTCGATTCTTAAAGGTCTGGTCATAAAAAAGACTAGACCAAGCAAGGCAAAACGTAAGCATATATGACCCCGCTGCCACTGTGTGAACAGCCTGCGCTGAGGGCGTTTTAGCCATGGTGATGCTAAGTAGCAAGCAACATAGAGAGGACTGGTTCTGGCCCCATACCGGACAGCTAGTGATTGCAAATAAGAGTTTTTCCTACGGACTTTTGCTAGAGAAGTTTCTAGTATTCTCATTAAGATACTGAAGTAGCTATAAAGCAGGAGCACAGGATGTGCCCAACACCATTGATCCATGACAAAGGGTGCCTCGTTAGGCTTCTATCATATCTTCTTACCCATAACTGCCCTTCCCGTGCTGGCTCAAGGTGCCCGCTAAAAGCAAAGTCCAACATGGACAAGAAAGAGCGGTACCGATGGTTATCCTCCATGCGTATGAATGAGTTAGAAACCATGTACCAGCAACATTTTGAATGTGTTAAAAAAAGGCTGGTAAAGCATAGGGGTGCAAACAAATAAAAGGGACCAGCGGGCCCCTTTGCCATAAAGCTTGCGAGTTATCCCTGCACGGTAAAGCGTTCTGAAACTTCTTTAAGGTGCTCTGCCAACCGGGCCAGTTCTTCGCTCGATTGGGCGATCTGCTGCGCACCTTGAGAGCTCTCTTCTGACACCTGGTTAATATTGACGATGTTCCTGTTGATCTCCTCAGCCACTGCGCTCTGTTCTTCAGAGGCACTGGCGATCTGGATCGTCATGGCATCGATCTGTTCGATGGCGGCAGAGATCTGCGTCAGGGCATCACCGGCCCTCAAGACTTGTTCGACCACTCCATCCGCTTCGTCACTACTGGCCGTCATAGACTTTGATGCGGCCCCGGTGCCGGTCTGCAAGCGTTCAATCACCGACGCTATCTCTTGAGTGGACTCCGCAGTCCGGGCGGACAGGGAACGTACCTCATCAGCGACCACGGCAAAGCCGCGACCCTGCTCACCGGCACGAGCCGCTTCAATGGCGGCGTTCAGGGCCAGCAGGTTGGTCTGCTCAGCGATACCGTTAATCACCTCCAAGGTTTTGGCAATGTTGGCGCTCTCTTGCTCCAGCGTATGGGTCAGCTGCGCAGATTCTGACAGGCGGTCGGATAGACCCTTAACCGCCTGAATCGAGGCGTCTACCACCTCTTTACCGACACGGGCAGCATCGGCAGCGCTATGGGATGCAGAGGCCGCTTCCTGTGTATTCTTGGAAACCTCATGAACCGTCGAGTTCATCTGATTCATGGCCGTGGCGACCATCGTTGTTTCCTCCTGCTGACGCGACATACCTTGGCTGGTCTGTACCGTCGTGGCCGACAGTTCCGTGGCTGTGCTGGACACCTGCGACGTCGCCGAAGTCAGCTCCAGAATCAGGTCGTGGAAGCTGGCCATCATATCGTTGAACGCGCGGCCCATCTGCCCAAATTCATCCGTATTTTTGATGTCGGCGCGTAGCCTAAGATCCTGACTGGTGGCGACCTTGGTCATGACGCTCCTCAGTGCCTCGATCGGAGAAACCATCGTACGCGTAATGAGGATGGCCACGATCAGGGTCACAACCAACACGGCGATCAGGCTTTGTAGCGCAACCCAGACCTCAGACCAAAAGGTTTCAACGATGTCCTGTGTATAAACACCCGTGGCGACAACCCAACCCCAGCCGGAATGGAAACGCGCATAAGACAGCTTAGGCATGGGTTCTGGACTGCCGGGGCGGTTCCAGTAGTAGTCCACGAACGCCTCACCCTGAGTACTGGCGACACTGACCAGCTCTCGCATCAGGAATTTGCCGTTGGCATCCGTCAGTGACGCGACATTCGTCCCGTCCACCTTCTTGCTGACAGGGTGCATCCGCATATTGTGATCCCGGTCGAGTACGAAGAAGTATTCATCACCGGCATAACGCAGCGCACGGATATTCGCTAAGGCCTCCGCCATCCCCTCTTCCTTGGTCTTCTCGCCAGAACTGACCAACTGCTCTTGGCGCTCGATCAGCGAGTAGGCAACATCTGTCAGGTCGCGTAATGTGATCTTGCGCTCTTCATTGAGATCGTTCCACATCTCATTAAGAGATAGCCCTTGGACCACAACCATGCCGAGTACTGATACCAATACCAGCAACATCATCTTGGATCGGACACTGATTCGTCCTAGTATTTCACCCATAGTACTGCTCCATTCTTGGGTTAATTTAAATTATCAATAAGAAACCGTAGCCAGTGAATTAATCTCACTTGCATGTCGGTTGTTCTCTGAAAAGGGAGCCGGACTAAAAAAAATCTGAGAAGGCAGGATTTATCAGCGCACCTATCGGTTTATGGCTCAGTGCAAGAGCAATCTTGCTGATCTTCAGCCCGGATATTAATGGCGTGGGTGCCTTTGGGGCCCGGCGTGGTGTCAAAATACACTGTTTGACCCGCTTCTAGGGTCTTGTATCCGTCCATCTGAATGGCCGAGTAGTGTGCGAAGAGATCTTCGTCGGATTTGCCGGAAAGGATAAATCCGTATCCTTTGGCGTTGTTGAACCACTTAACTTTTCCTGAATACACAGCCTACCCCTTGACTACGACTTCTGTATACATACCCACCTTAGGCTATTAGCGCAATGAAAAAAATAGGTAAAAGTCTTAGGTATCACGCTGGCGTTGGTCTACAAGATCATCGAGCCGGCTCAGAGACGATAGAAAAGTATCAAAGGATTCAAACTGCTGACTCTGGTTGCCAACAACGTGAGTTCAAGGATGGAAAGCAAGTAGCGGATCGATCAACCCGGTACGCCGCGAGAAGTCACATGATACAACACGCCGGCGAATTCGATTCTTAAAGGTCTAGTCATAAAAAGACTAGACCAAGAAAGGCAA
>SDWN01000392.1 GCA_004195305.1 Neptunomonas sp.
GGGATCAATGACAAGGGGCCGTTAGATATCCAGTTGAAGAAGATGGACGTTGGCCGCTTCATAAGGGTGGAGACGCCCTATCTTCTGACTATCATTCGAACTTTGCTGTGCACTGATACCCTCTGTCTGGGGATGGCAAGCTGGCTGCCGGCGTTTGGAACCGGTGACTTGGTCAGCGTTGCTGTGCCAGATCTGTTTGACCAAGGTCATGTTGAAATACACTTGCTATGGGATGAGCGAAACCATGCTGATCCAGCAAGTCAGTGGTTTCGACAGTTGCTGGTGGATATCGCAGTAGCACAAGGTGGATGAAAGAGACGGGGCTGAAAGAAAGGGTGCGGAAAGCGCCGATTAACTGTCCTGGTTGTTGGAATCTTCGAGTTGGGAATTAGGGTCGAGATGTAGCCGCGCCAAATCACAGCTCATGGCATATTCTTAAAAACAGTCTCGTTGTTAAGCGAGGCTTAGCACAACCACCGATTATTACCCGCCTCTAACCATATCGCGTTATAATTCTTCTGAATACCACGCACTAATCTTTTGATCTTGCCCTGCCTGAAATCAATCGTGATATATCGTATATACCGCCGATGGTATTAGAACCAGGCGACTCCGATCCTTATCCTTAGCACATAGCTTTAGGACCCAAGGAAAGAGCGATGATTACTACAACGACTATGCGTGTGACTCAGCCGATATCCAGCTCCATCATCAATAAAGCCGGTAGTGCTGCTCAACGGAATGTGGTCCCGGCAACGACCGATCCGTCACTACAGACCCCCGAGGATGTTAACCGGGCTGTGGATCAGGCAGAGCAACGGGTCAATCAGGCTAATGAGGCTCGTGAGCTGGATCAACGGAGGCAAAGATCAAACGTTGTCCAGATTAACGCGCAACGCAATCAACAAGCGCAGCAGGAACTTTATGCTTCGATCGTTTCTGATAGCGAAATCTCAACCGGGGGAAACAGCACGACCGCGCAACAGATTAGCAGCTTTGCTCAGCCCTTCCATACCTACAAGGTGGCGCAAACGACCGGTCAAATCGATCGGCAAGAGACCGATCTGCAGGCTGAATTACAATCGAGAATTGAGGAATCGATAGGCGAGGGTAGACCGCAATCTAGGTTTGACATTTATGTCTGACTGAATCACTGAGGATACCCGCTAACTGATGGTTCAGCGCCACTGTAAGACCGAACCATAGTGGCAATGAAAAAGTCGGCAACGCATAAAAGCAGGCACGAATAACCGACTGCTATGCCCGATCGATAGTCAAACCTGCCCATTGTATTGGGGCTGTAGTTACGAGGGTTCTAACCATGGCTTTTTCACCACTCGTTAGACATTTTGGAGATGATCTGGAGCACCTTATCTGGAGAAGTGAAGTCCATCATTTCTCCAGTACGGAGATCTACCATCACTTCCAAGTAATGCAAAATACATATAGTTCTTTGGTGCAGCAAGAAGCTGAGGAGCACGAGTTGCAATGTGCCATAAGGCACGGGCTGAAGGTGATCGAAAAAATAGTTCAAAGACATCAATATTTTTTGAATTCAAAATTGACGCCAGAACTAAGCACCACCCACCCCACTATCTGACGGACCCTGGCCGCATAAATACGGGTTATTCCAGAAGACAGCTTGAAATGCTACGGGTTAACTGAACAAGGAGCTGCAAGGAATCATGTTAATAAATAGATGTCGAATCGGCTTAAAAGAAAAATTTAGCATGTTATTTCAATCGGGAATAATGCTGCTATTCGCGCTAACTGTAATCGGCTGTTCATCATCTATGTCAATGCCGTTGGTTGAGCAGTCGTCTGAACCGTCGGTGATAGCAATTCGCAACAGTACCACAGAACATATCCAGCAGGTTTCATTTTTCAGCTCGAGTAGTGGTAACAATGCGGCACGAGTCGGTTTAATTTCGCTCCTACCTATAGGGGTCATGCAGTCCATCGGTCGTGGAAGCAGAGCACCTATGTTGCCATCCCAAGTACTCATAAGCTGGGTTAATGCGCAAGGGCGGACGATCAATCGGGTTATTTCCATCGAGGATCTGCTGAACCTTTCAACGGGGGAGGCAAAAGAGGTCTTAGTATTCGAAATTCTGAACAATGATCAGGTGCAGGTAAGTCTTGAGCAACACGTTGACTAGGTAACATAACCTGGAAATGAGCCTTACAGCCGGGCACTTGTCAAAAATCCAGGCGATAGCTTGTTGCCAGGACCTGTCCCGTTGGGCCTTGCATGGTCATAGCGCCATTTAAACAATCGATTGCAGCTTCATTGTGTCAAAAAAAATCGACTATGATTAGTTAGCAACAGAACTCCATCATCGAGAAGCGTTATGTATCGAAAAAACACTAGCTTAGAAAACGTTATATATCGAGCCATTATAGGGTTCTTGTGGGTGGTTTTCGCACCGCTCGCGCAGGCTAATAACACTCAATGCAGCGTGTTATTAGAGGGAATAGATCGTTGGCCAGAGTCTAGCGTCGCTTATGTGCAGACGGCTAGAAAATACATGGATCCCCACATTCGTGATAAGTTGGACGGTGTTAATACACAACGCAAAATCTCAAAAACACTCGCAAGAAAAATTGCCAATCTCTATTACCATATGTTGGTAACGGCGTGCCGGGAATCCCCAGATAAATATACCTATACGGCGTCCAAACAGGCGGCACAAGAAACGCGGGCATTGGTGCAGGAGTACTTAGGTGATCGCGGTTAAGGTTTTTCTGCTTCCAGTATGACTTTTTTGCCGTCACGCATCACACTCAGCTGGAGCATCTCACCCGATGCAACACCTTGCATATAGTCCTTGGCGCGTTGTAAACCCTTGCGAGTGAGATAGAAGTCGTCACCGCCAATTTCGATGATGATATCTCCGCCCAGTAGGAATTCGATGTCTTGAACTTTTACTGGGATGCTGCCGGCACGCAAATTCAGCGCATCGCCCAAGGAGTCTTTCGCTACGCTCTGCACCAATAAGCCTTGAAATGTTGGGATATTCAGTGCTTTAGCCAGTTTCCCCTTTAACGGCACAAAGTCGACGCCTAACCATATCGGACTGTCTTCGAGCAGCACCCGCTTGGCCATATTGATGCTGGCAGTAAAGCCCAAGCCTTCGTGACCACCGCTTTTACTGCGGATATGACTGACGATGCCTATCAAC
>SDWN01000852.1 GCA_004195305.1 Neptunomonas sp.
GCACGATCTCCATCAAGGGTTCTCTGGGCGGCGCAACTTCCCCCGGCGTATTCAATCGCAATCCCACCACTTTTCCGGACACCGGCGCCACCACCGTCTGGCGCCGTGCGGCGTCCTCGGCGGGCCGTAACTGTTCACGTAGTTCCACCAGGCGGCGGTTGCTCTCCTTGAACTCTTCGGCGGCAATCCGCTGGTACTCGCTGCGTGCTGAGGTCATGCGCAAGCTGAGGTCGTTCTTGCGCTGTTCCGATTTCGCCAGCATCGCTTCATGCTCGCCTTGGCGGGCGCTCAATTCGGCGACGGTACGCTCGAGCCCGATCAGCCGGGCACGGGAGACGTATTGGTTACCCTCCAGGGCGGTATTGATGCCCAGCTCGTCGCGCGCCAGTCGGACCGCGTCGCGGCTCGATGCCTGTTGCCGAATCAGGGCTTGCTGTTCAGCGGCGACGGCTACCAGTTGGCGCTGGTAGCTGGCCAGTTTTTCATCCAACAGGCTACGTCGGGTGCGAAATATATTGGCCTCGCGCTGGAACGCCTTCGCTTTCAGCCCGGCGTCAGCTGTCTGCTGTTCCGGGTTGAGGGTAAAGGTCGGCAGTAACTGCTGTTCAGCATCCAGCCGGTCGAACTTGATCGCTTCGTGCAGTGCAAATTCGCGCAGCAATTGCTGATTGGCATCGACCCGGACATTTTCCAGCACCACTAGGGTCTGTCCTTCCTTAACGCTGTCACCGTTCCTGACCAGAATCTCTTTGACGATACCGCCGTCAATATGCTGCACGAATTTACGGTTGGTGGCGGTCTTGACCTGTCCGACCGTCACCACCGCGCTGTGCAGCGGCGCGAGCCACATCCAGGAGCCGAACGCCAGGATAGATACCAGGATGGTCAGCGTGCCAACGCGCTGGGCGGTTAACGCGGGGGAGCGGGATGAGCGGTTCATGCGGGAACTCCCTTGTCAGTATTCAGAGCGGCATTAGGTGCAGGACTAGGGGCGAGGTCGGTCGGTGTTGCATTAAGCCGTGCCATCACCTGGTCGCGCGGGCCCATCAGCTCCATGCGGCCCTCACGCAACACCAGCAGATAGTCGAGGGAGGCGACCAATGAGGGTTTATGGGTCACCATGATAAGAGTGGCTTGCTCCCGCTTCATTTCAGCCAAGGCCAGCAGCAGCGCCTGTTCGCCTTCGGTATCCAGGTTGGCGTTGGGCTCGTCCAAGACCACGATCTTGGGCCGCCGAAACAGCGCTCGCGCCAGGCCGATCCGTTGCGCCTGGCCGGCGGAGAGGCGGATGCCGCCTTCGCCGAGCGGGGTGTCGAAACCCTGCGGCAGTTTGAGGATCATCGCATAGGCATGGGCGCGGCGAGCGGCCTCGACCACCTCTTCGCCAGCGTCGGGCTGAAAACGGGCGATGTTTTCGGCAATGGTGCCGGGAAAGAGTTCGACATCCTGCGGCAAGTAACCCAGATAGGGTCCCAGTTGATCCATGTCCCACTGGGCTATTTCGGCCCCGTCGATGCGGATCTTGCCCGCGCCGGGGGCCCAGATACCCACCAGGATCTTGGCCAGGCTGGATTTTCCGGCACCGCTCGGGCCGAGAATACCGAGGGAGCGGCCAGCTGGCAGATCGAATTCGACGTGGCGCAGAATCGGGTTGTCCGGGGTGGCGCCGGGTAGCGCGATGCGCTCCAGTTGCAGATGGCCCTTGGGGGCTGGCAACGGCGTGCGTTCGGCGCTATCGATGACCGCGGGCAACAAGGTATTGAGCCGTTTCCAGGCGCTGCGGGCGGCGACCAGGCCGCCCCAGTTGCCGATCACGGCCTCGACCGGCGCCATCGCCCGACCAAATAGAATGGTGCCGGCGATCATGATGCCGGGGGTCACGCTGTTGTCGAGCACCAGCCAGGCGCCGAGACCCATCATGCCGACCTGAATGGACTGACGTAAAAATTTGGTCGTGGCCAACAGAGTGCTGCCACGGCTGCTACTGGCCTGCATCAGGTCTAGGGTGCGTTGATTGAACGCGTTCCAGCGGGCAGCAAATGCCGATGTCATGCCCATGCCGTTAAGGACGTCGGCGTTGCGGATGCCCTGATCGATAAACTGGCTGCCTTGGCGGGTAGCGGTGGAGAGTTGCTCCAGTGCCGCGCGGTTGCTGCGCTCGCCGATCCAGGCCAGCAATATCAGCAACAAGGCACCGCACAGCGCCAGGGTGCCCATGGCGGGGTGAAACAGGTAGATGACGCCGACAAAAACGATCATCCAGGGGGCATCAAACAGGGCCACGATATTGGGGCCGGAGAGGAAGGTGCGCAAGGTGCCGACATCGCGTAGTCCCCCCGCCGGGCCTGCCGGGACCGAGGAGCTGGCTTGGCGCACGATATGCCGCAGCACCGTTTCACCGAGGCGCTCGTCAAGCTGCTTGCCGAGGGCGACCAGCACCCGGGCCCGCGCGGCATCGACGATGCTCATGGCAATCAGCGCGATAGCGACGCCCAGCGTCAGCATGCCCAGGGTGGCTTCACTGCGGCTGCTAAGCACGCGGTCGAACACCTGCAGCATATAGAGCGTCGGTCCCAGCAGCATCAGGTTAACAAACACGCTAAAGCCCAGTGCGTACAGCAGGGCAGGGCGTAGCTGCGACAACAGCGGCGAAAGTGGAGAACGGTGTTGGGAGGTCATATTCGGTACATCATATAAGGGTGGACAACGAATGAGTTAGGAACAGCTAAGGGACGATCCAGCCTGCGCGGCAGGCCGATCGTCGCAGAGGTGCGTTTGTGTACCGGTCCCTGGCGGTTCAGGATTACCAACCCGCCAGAGTCGGGGACGCGGTTGCAGACGTTTTTGCAGGTGTTTTTGCAAACAGCGTAGAATTCGAATCGGCATCGTCGCAGGCCACCGCCGCAGCGCCCCGTCTGGTCCGCGCCCGCGCGAATAGGCGGGAACGGGCGTTCAGAGGTGCGTTGCGGTAGCCACCGGGTTGGCCGAACCGAGTCAGCCGTACGGTGCCGGTTAGGCGACCATAAAGTCCCCCGCAGACAGGGCCAGACCGGCCGACAACGAGGCAAACTGCACCGCGCCCTCGGCACCCGAACCGTCCGGATCGTAATACAACGCACCGGTGGTGCTGTTGAAGATCAGGTGGTCATTGGCATCGGCCGCCGCAGTCA
>SDWN01000861.1 GCA_004195305.1 Neptunomonas sp.
AAATGTCACCATCAATCAGAAACTCAAATGGCCACCTCAAAAACCGGGGTGGCCGTTCTTGCTTTGCAGGGGCAGTAAGAATTTCACATTTCGGCCAATCTGAGCACTATCAAACAAGCCAATAGCCAATGGTACAACTTCTAACGAGAACAAACATTTGACGTCATCATCTGAATTTCTCAGGGTTACGGGGAATTATTTGCATTCGCCTGCTTTGTAGCCAACAACATTCTGGTCAGTGCAGGCGCTGCACCCGTTTGAGTAGGTTTTTGCCTCGCCACTCTTTAACTGGCCGCAAACCGGGTTGTAATCCATAGTACATATCTCCGGTCGAGGGCTTTCGCACTTGGTCAATTCGTGCATTTCGGCCCCAGCCTTTTTTTGCGGCCCGGATGCACAGGCCGTCAAAAAAAGTGTTGCTAAGAGCAGGATCAACCAAGAGATGGCTTTAGTCTTTATGGTTGCGAGAAGGTTTTTCATCTTCGTTCTCCAGTTTTCTTGGTAATATTCATCTCACTGAACAAATCCACTACGACGTGTTTTTGTAAATACTGCCGTCCGCAGATTGTAGCATATAGCCTGCTTCTGACTGATTTATGAACCTAAAAATTAATACCTCTGAAGAAATATGATTTCCATCAAAAGTTAGCACTGCTGACAGGCCGATTAAGGCCGTATTAAAGGCCGAAAGTAGTGGTAGGACATTTGAAACATCCAGATCAGCGGCATCGATTCATCTAACCTCCCGGAATCAGGATCGTCCTGGCCGATACTTTCGCAATTGTCATGTCATAAAGGACGGGGCTTGCTGACCGGACTGTTTCCGGATGTTTAGCAACGCGGAAAATCCCCACCATAAGTCCGGGTATTTTGAAAAATCACAATTTTTGAGATGCACATTTTACGAAAATAAGGAAAGCCCCAGCCGAGGGCCTGATGAACTGGAGTAAGGGCTAGGGCTATTTCAAGATTTCCGATATGTTATTGGCTACATAGTCGAACACTAACCGTCTAGTGTCCATCGAGAGATTCCAGTTGTTCGACAATTTCTTTGATTCCGTATTGTCGATAGAAACAGGATACCGAAAACCACAGGTCGTTTGTCAATCGTGCTTTAACTTCGCGAAGAACGCTTGTTGGAATCTCCCGATAGAATGCCTCCGCAATACCGCCTGTGATACAGGCCAAGGTGTCACTATCGCCCCCAAGAGAAATGGCATTGCGGATTGCGTCCTCATAGGAAGAGGAGTCCAAGAACGCCACTATAGCCTCTGGGACCGAGCCTTGGCAGGAGATATCGAAGGAATACTGGGGACGTATTTCGTCTACAGTCCTTGAGAGGTCGTAACCAAATAGCTGTTCAATTTGGCCTTGTATGAATTGTTTGCCTGCCCCACGCCTGGCTAAAAACACTGCAAGGGCCGTCGCTTGGGCACCCTTGATACCTTCGGCATGGTTGTGAGTTATCTCCGCCGACCTTTTGGCTTCCCGAAGCACCGTCTTTTCCTCATCGAAGGCAAACCCAACGGGACTGACCCTCATGGCCGAACCGTTTCCCCAGCTGTTATAGGGTTGAGGGGAATCGGTGAACAACCAGCCGATAAAGCTACCTCCATACCCAGCATTTGGATATCGGCGGCCAAACTGGCGAATAGAGTCTTCATAGGAAGCACCCGATACGACGGCTTCGGCAACTGCGATCGTCAGAACTGAATCATCCGTGAAGCTGCACTGAGGGTCGAACAGCGGGAACTCCTTCGTCTTAATCGGCCATCTCTCGTACACTGATCCGATTATGTCACCAGCAATTGCTCCCAACATAGAAGGACTCCTCTTAGGGGGGGAGTATAGGCGGGCAATCCAGAGCGAGACGTTGTATTGGCAACGCTACCTCACTATCTCTTCGTAGTGGTTCACTTTGAACTTAAATCTACGATTTTTGAGACGCTCTTTCCCCCGGTAAATTTCTCGTCTCAAATCTTTGGAGTTATTGCTGAAGCTAAACTAAACCTTCCACTGCTTCCAGAAGATCAGCACAAACACAAGCCCCCGGCGCACAGATCTGCTGTTCATCTCCGAGACGATATTTTCCGGTACGCACCAGAGTCGCTTTCATTCCCGCTTTTAGCGCTCCGTTGACATCGGAAAGGACATCGTCGCCTATCATCAGGATTTCTTGCGGTCGGCAGCCAAGTTCACTTGTTGCGGCATGGAAAAAGGCCGGCGATGGTTTGCCGAGGATAATCGCTTGGCAACCGGTGGCATATTCCAGAGCGGCAACAAATGGCCCTGCATCAAGGCTCATACCATCCCTTTCTCGGAAATAGCGGTTGTCTCCGACCGCCAGCAGTCGTGCTCCGTCGAGCAGCAGACGAAAGGCAGCATTGAGGTTGGCATAACTGAAGGCATTAGCCGCATCTCCCAGCACCACCGCATCCGGTTCTTCACCGACTAGATCGGCAAATTCCTCTTCCACTTCCGGATGCACAAGCAACCAGGGTGTAAATTGATGCTCCAGCAAATAATCACGAACCGCCCGCGGGGCGGTAAACACATCCTCTTCGGCGATAGACAATCCCATTGACCGCAGCTTCTTCACCATAGTCCGGCGCGAACGACGCGAGGTGTTGGTTAGATAGCGCAGCGGAATGTGTCGTGCGTGCAGCCGTTCAATCGCCACAACTGCTCCTGGCAGCAAC
Organism: Neptunomonas sp.; assembly: GCA_004195305.1. Classification (GTDB taxonomy): domain Bacteria; phylum Pseudomonadota; class Gammaproteobacteria; order Pseudomonadales; family Balneatricaceae; genus Motiliproteus. Next base: position 2,700 of record SDWN01000861.1, read on the forward strand.
TCGTCGTCAAGATAGACGGTTCCGCTCAGATCGAGCAGTACACCTTTAATCATGACCACTCCTTTCAGAAAAACTTCTTTAACAAGTATAGCGGAGCGAGTAAGTGGATTGAATAACCGTCCGGATTTGCCGGGGGTACTTAAAGAACTCTGGAAAATGTCCCTTGCTTATTCCAGAAAGGAAGTCTGCGCCCATTTCCTTGATTTCAATTGTCAGGACTTCTGTCTCAAATCTAAGCAGTTGTGGCAGGTGACAGGCGTAACCAGCAAGCCCCTTCAAATCATTTCGCAAATATCCTGTCAGAATGCATTGTCATAAATCTAAAGGAATTTTGGCAGGGGCTGACTATCCGATAAGTCACCATCAATAGAACACTGAACGCCCACGGTTACCAGATCGTGGGCGTTTCTTATTTATCAGGGTCTGTAAGAATGATAGACATTTGGCCTCTGACGACCCTCAATTTTCC
>SDWN01000864.1 GCA_004195305.1 Neptunomonas sp.
GTGCCCGACCGATGCCATCGTCGGCGCACCCAAGCAGTTACATAACGTGGTGATTGATGCTTGTACCGGCTGTAACAAGTGCATCGATATCTGCCCGACGATGGGGATCAAGATGTGCCGTCCCAAGCCAACGCTGGCGAATTGGCAGTGGCCGAAACCCGAAACCGAGCAGGAGCTGGTCGGATGAAACTGTCTAGTTTTCGTGGCGGGATTCACCCGTCGGGGCGTAAAGAGCGGACTCAGGATCTGGCCATTATCAGTCTGCCCATGCCCGCACGGCTGTACGTGCCCTTGCAGCAGCATATCGGCGAACCCGCCGTGGCCCGAGTGGTCGCCGGGGATCCGGTGGTCCGGGGACAGGTACTTGGGGGCAGCGTAGGCCGAATCTCTGCACCGGTGCACGCACCTGCCGATGGTACGGTGGTTGAAATTATCGAATTCGCCTCACCGCATCCGGCGGCATTGCCGGTGACTACGGCCGTTATCGAGGTGAGTGCGACCCAGAGCCCCTGGGTCGCTCCGCTAGAGGACCCCTTCAGCCTAAGCGGCGCTGAACTGGCGCATCAGATTCAGCAGGCCGGTATTGTCGGCATGGGTGGCGCGACCTTCCCCTCGGCGGTGAAGCTGCAACTGGCCCGCCAGCACCGGGTCCACACCCTGATTATCAATGGTGGCGAGTGTGAACCCTATCTGACCTGTGACGACCGGCTGATGCGTGAGCGTGCCGAGCAGATGCTGCTGGGGGTGGAGTTGATGCTGCGCTGTCTGGGTGCAGAGCAGGCCATCATCGTGGTCGAGGATAACAAGGCGGCGGCGCTGGCCAACCTGCGCGCACTCTGTTCTGACTCTCACTATAGCGAACCTGAGCGGATCAAAACCGTGTCGGTACCCAGCCGTTATCCACAGGGATCACAAAAACAGATGATCCAGTCGGTGACCGGCAAAGAGGTCCCGGCGGGGACCCATGCCACCGATCTGGGGGTGGTGATGCACAACGTGGCCACCGCCTACGCCGTCTATGAAGCCCTGGTGGTGGGCAAGCCGCTGGTCTCCAGGATTGTCACCGTGGGCGGCGGTGCGGTGCCGCGTCCGGCCAATCTGGAGGTGCCACTGGGAACCCTGGTGGCAGAGTTACTTCGCTATTGTGGGTTGGAGGATGACAACTACGAACGGTTGTTGGTGGGCGGGCCGATGATGGGGCAATGGTTGCCCCATGCGCAACTGCCGATCATCAAAGGCAGCAGCGGCATTATCGCCCTGAGCGAGGCCGAGACGCAGATGGATCTGCCCAGCCCCTGTATCCGCTGTGCGCGCTGCGTCAGTGTCTGCCCTGCCGGTCTGTTACCCCTGGAGATGGCGAAACGGATTCGTAAAGAGGACTTCAGTGCTGCGCAGGCATTGGGACTGAGCGACTGTATCGCCTGTGGCTCCTGCGCGTATGTGTGTCCATCAAAGATCCCCCTGGTGCAGTACTTCCATTACGGCAAGGGTGAGTTGCAGGTGCGCAAGCAACAGGAGAAAAAGTTGGACCGTACGGCAGACCTGGCATCGAGCAAAGCACTCCGAGTCGAAGCGATTGAACGCCAAAAGGCCGAAGCTGCGGCGCTGAGAAAGGCGCAAATGGCAGCGAAGAAAGCCGCAGAAGCTGCAGCCCAAGAACTCCTTTTATCGCAATCGAAACCCGAGATCACCCCTGTTAGCAGCGAAGAGCGCGGAGATTAACCATGGCGAATACTCTGATCAGTGGCCCCCACACGCTGGCTTCGGCAACGGTGAGCCGCACCATGCTCTGGGTGATGCTGGCACTGACCCCGGCAACGCTGTGGGGGTTGTATCTGTTTGGCTGGCCTGCGATCAACCTGTTTTTGATCACGGTGGTAGCGGCGTTGCTGTTTGAGGCTGGCTGTCTGCGCCTGGCAGGTAAGAGCGTTAAGGCGGGGTTGTTTGACGGCTCGGCACTGCTGACCGCCTGGCTACTGGCGATGAGCCTGCCGCCTTGGGCACCCTGGTGGATCGGTGTGTTGGGCAGTTTTCTCGCTATCGTTGTCGGCAAGCAGGTGTTTGGCGGGCTGGGGCATAACCTGTTTAACCCGGCGATGGTGGCGCGGGTGGCGCTGCTGGTGTCGTTTCCGTTGCAGATGACGTTATGGACCCAACCTATACCGTTGCTCAGTGCTCAGGCCCCGGGGTTTATCGACGGGCTGGCGATCAGCTTCGGGGGTGCGGCCTTAGCTAATGAAGCGATGAATGGCGCGCTGGATGCGTTCAGTGGGGCGACGCTGTTGGGTGAAGTCAAAACCGGATTTTCGCTCGGATCAACGCTAACCGATCTGTTGCCAGAAGGTATCGATCACGGGTCGCTGATAACCGGGTATGGCTCCGGCAGCCTGGGTGAGACCTCGGCGCTGCTGATACTGGCCGGTGGGGTGTTGCTGGTGGCGCTGGGGGTGATTAGCTGGACGATCCCGGTGTCACTGCTGGCCACCGTGGCACTGTTGGCACTGCTCTTTAACGGCATTAATCCCGAGCGTTATCCGGGCGTTGGTTACCACCTGTTCAGTGGCGCAATGATGCTGGCGGCATTCTTTATCGCCACCGATATGGTCACCTCGCCCAATACGGTCGTCGGCCAGCTGGTGTTTGGTGCGGGCTGCGGACTGCTGATCTATCTGATTCGTACCTGGGGCGGCTACCCCGAGGGCGTCGCCTTTGCGGTGCTGCTGATGAATGCGCTGACGCCACTCATCGATCATTGGATCCGGCCCAGGATCTTTGGCCGGGATCGCGCCTTTAGGCCGCTGCGGGTTACACCCCGTGGCTGCAATAAAGAACAGTCCGGCAAGGGAGAGCACGCATGATCGGCAAGGGTGTACTTAAACCTAGCTATACCGAGCGGCCCGCTTATTTTGCCGGGATCCTGGGGATGATAGCGGCTATCGCCGGAAGTCTGCTGGTGATGGGTTTTGTCGGCACCGAAGAGCCGATTAAACAGCGCGCTCTGGAGGATCTGCAACGCTCCTTGGCGCAGGTACTTCCGGCTCAACTCTATGACAACGACCCCAGTCTGGATACGGTAGATCAGCCCGCCGAGGGTGGCGCTTTTAACCGCTGTCTCTTATACACATCT
>SDWN01000163.1 GCA_004195305.1 Neptunomonas sp.
AGATGTGTATAAGAGACAGGGTAAATGAACAGTCATGGGTTAGGCCTTAGGCTAGCAGGTGTGAACGATAAAGCACTGAGTGTGTTCGCCTGGATCGATCTGCAACATAAGTTCCTGGCTGATACCTATGATCAGTTATTGATCAGCCCGGATCGCAAACATATCTCTCGTTGTCTCTACCTGGGTCACAAAATTCAGCACGTCTGCAAGCATCACTCGATGGGGGTGTTGGCGGCACTGCAGCTGAACCGTAATCCACGCAACCAGAATATCAAAGAACTCTATGCAGCCGTGTTATGCGAGCTGATCGGGCGGCAAGCAGGTATGACGCCCTCGGCACGGTTATTACTGGTTTGTGCCGCGCTGACTCAAGATATCGGTATGCTCGACCTGCAAGACGATCTTCTCGACAAGCAAACCACGGCAGTGACGGATGCTCAGCGCCGGCAGATTCAGAAGCATCCCTTAAATGGATTGAAGATTCTCAAGCAGGCGGGTGTAAAAGATGCGGTCTGGCTCAGTGCGGTAGAGCAACATCATGAACGGCTCGATGGCAAGGGCTATCCGCAGGCGTTGAGGGGCGAGCAGATCAGTCAGGCCGCGCGGATACTGTCGTTAGCGGACATCTACGTGGCGATGTCCCGTCCCCGGGGTGATCGTCCGGCGCGGTTGCCGCGTGACGCCATGAAGCAGATCTTCCTTCGCCGCGGTGAGCAAATCGATGCCGATCTGGCCAGATCGTTGATTACGATACTGGGTACTCAGCCGCCAGGAAGCTGGGTGCGGCTGGCAAATGATGAAGTTGCGGTGGTGGTCCGGCGCAGTGAAACCCCCGCATTTCCCGTCGTCGGTGCAGTGCTTGCGGGGGACGGTGAGCACCTGGATCAAGCGCTTATTCGGGATACCAGCGACCACGCCTTCACGATGGTAGAGATGGTTAAAGCGCCTTTCCATTTTAATCTGGGCGCGATTCTGAGCTCGCTTTGGCCGGACATCATTGACGGTTAATAAGTTCGAACCCACATCCCTCCTGGCTCCCCTATCTTGAGCGTTCATTGTTGCTGCTAATTCGGTATCATCAATAGTTACTGGTTATTACTGGATGCCGAGCCCGATGGATTTAAATTTGCCTACCGTTATCCTGATTGATGATGAAAAACATATCCGCTCTGCCGGTAGTCAGACCCTGGAGCTGGCTGGTTATCAAGTGAAAGCCTTGGATAATGCTGCATCCGCCCTGAACCATATCAGCGACGATTGGGCTGGCGTGATCGTTACCGATATTAATATGCCCGGCATGGATGGGTTGGAGCTGATGGCACGGGTGCGGACCATTGATCCGGATCTGCCGGTTATCCTGATCACCGGTCATGGTGATATATCGATGGCGGTTAGCGCGATTCGTGCTGGCGCGTATGATTTTATTGAGAAGCCTTTTCCTGCCGATCTGCTTGCCGATGTGGTCAAACGGGCTATGGAAAAGCGTGCACTAACCATAGAAAACCGCAATTTGCGTCAGGAATTACAGGCTCAAAGTGCGCCGGGACCGCGTATTATTGGTAAAACCCCGCCGGTACAGCGAATGCGCCAGTTGCTGGCGCAGGTTGCGGATACATCGGCGGATATTCTGCTGATGGGAGAAACCGGTACCGGTAAGGATCTGGTGGCACGTTTTATTCATGAGAATAGCCGTCGTAAAGATCACAATTTTGTCGCCATAAATTGTGGTGGTATGCCGGAAAATCTGATTGAAAGCGAGCTGTTCGGGCATGAGAAAGGTGCCTTTACAGACGCTAAACAACGACGTATCGGCAAGCTTGAACATGCCGACGCTGGCACGCTGTTTCTGGATGAAATTGAAAGCATGCCGATGTCGTTGCAGGTCAGACTGTTACGGGTGCTGGAGGAGCGGTCGATCGAACGGCTCGGTGGCAACGATGTCATTTCGCTTGATCTGCGTATCGTCGCTGCCACCAAAGCTGACCTTAAAGCGCTCAGCCAGCAAGGGGGGTTCCGAGAGGACCTTTATTATCGGCTCAATGTTGTACGGGTCGATATACCGTCGCTGCGCGAGCGCAGCGACGATGTGCCGCTGCTGTTTCAGCATTTTGCCCTGATCGCATCGGCGCAGTTTCAGCGTGAGGTGCCTGCGTTGAGTCCGGCGCGGGTTCATAGTTTGGTCAGTTATGCCTGGCCGGGCAATGTGCGTGAGCTGCGCAATGTAGCAGAGCGCTATGTGTTACTGGGAGAGAGTTGTACTTTCGAGTTTGATCGGTTGATCCCGCCGCTTGATCAGAGTGCCGCAGGCTTGAGCCTGCCGGAGAAGGTCGAACGATTTGAAAAAATGTTGATTGAGGAGGCGCTGGCGCTGAGTGGCGGAGGGATCAAGGAGGCGCTGGCGTTGCTCGGTTTGCCGCGCAAAACATTGTACGACAAAATGCGCAAGTACCAGCTCGATAAACAGGACTTTAAAGACTAAGCAAATGGGCTGTCGTTATCGGAATTATTTTCAAGCGGGCTGATGATCAGGCAGGGTATCGTTAGTTCCGATTATCAGTCATTGCCACAGCCTCGCTGTAACACAGGGCGCCATCCCGGTAGCGCCCGATGAGCCTCATTCACGGATTATCAGCTGGACCTTCAGTATTTGGTTTCCATGACCCCCCTATAGAATCACAAGCGAACTAAGCTAAAAGGATCTAAGCAGTCTCCCTCAGAGCCCGAAAATACGGTCGCTACATCGGCGTCTGTTGTTATTAATAGTTATCAATAGCTATCAATAGCGATGACATAAAGAGCTATGAAGGGGGGTAGAGGTATAAGCCATGCGTATTGTCGCGGCGTTTCTGGGCATCTCTTTGATTCTTTGCAGTAGCGCCAGTCTAGCGGTTCCAAAGTCAGCAGTCCCTGCCATCGTTAAGGGCTTGCCTGGCCAGGCGGCCCTGATGACCGGGGGGCGTCACGCTTTGGCAGCAGGTCGTTTCGAATCACTGGTCGAGGCCTCTGAATACTATGCCATGCTGTCTGAGCTCGGCTGGGCTGCTGTTGATGCAGGGCCATCGCTCTCGCTCGGGCAGCGCCATCCTCAAATTGGCGCATTGCGTAC